>JBDNFT010000591.1:0-4454 GCA_041689695.1 Planctomycetaceae bacterium
AAAAACAAATCACAATGTTCACCACGAAGAACACTCAGTTCAACGAGGCAAACGCACCTGAAATCAATCTTGGTGTTCAGCTTGCTTTCATTCGTGTCATTCGTGGTTAAAAAATCAAATCGCAGTCGTCACCACGGAGAGCACTGAGATCACGAAGGAACTGGCGATTAGCCAAGCATTCAGAACCAAGAACCCTTTTTCCCAAGCACAACGCACATTATGGATTTTAACCAAGCACTATGAACCAAGCACGAAGCACGTTACGCGTTTTTTTGCCTTCTTCGTGGACTCCGTGCCATCCGTGGTAAGAAAATGAATCGCATTATTCACCACGGAGGGCACGAAGTTCACAGAGATCGTTATGCGATTCGCGGTTGTTCAAAGTAGCCGTCACTCTCAGAGTGACGAATGCCATGCGTCACTCGGAGAGTGACGTCTACTTTGTTAAATCACGTACCATTTCGGCGGAGCGACAGGAGGCGGGTTCGATTCTCATTTTTCTGTCCAACATCTTTTTGCCACTTCTGGCTGCAGCGAAGCACCAAGCACTAAGAACCCCGCACGTTTTTAAACCAAGCACAACGCACTAAGCACCAAGAACGTATTTTTTTCTATTCGTGCCATTCGTGGTTTAAAAATCGAATCGCAATATTTCACCACGGAGGACACAGAGTTCACGAAGAAAAACAAACAAGGAGTTGGGTACGTCAGCGTTGAGATTTTTCTGTGCGGCACAAAGAACGCGATTGCCTCACGATCAACTTTGTGTCGGTTCGAGCACGACTCAGCGGCAAAAAAACCAAGTGGGAAAGCGAGAGAACGTGGTGTGTGTTCCGCAGTCGCTTCACACATCATTCTAAAGCTGTGACTTCTTTCGGAATCGTGCTCTGATTGCCCCAGCTATCAATAGTGCACCGATAAATGCTGCGGATGCTGGCTCCGGGACTGCAACGCCAGTCAATACGAGATCACCGGGGGTCGCCAAAAAATTACCTCCTTCTGAAATCCGGAGGGTTCCAGTCGCATTCATGTTGGTATCGAAAAGCCGAAACGTTGCGAAATCAACATTTTCGAGTGATGCCAACTGAAATGTGACTGTACTGGCAGTTAATCCAATTGTTTGAGTATCTATCGCAGCAAAAGCTCCACCATTGACAGACGCATAAACCGTGAGACTTGTCGGGCCGGCAGGAGACCGAAGCCCGTAAAACAGAAGGGTATCGAGATTCCAATGGCTGGAACTTGCAAATCCAAACTCAAGAAACGAGTTCGCAGCGTTGCTCGACCAGCCGGACGAGTTGAAATCGTTTCCACCCCCGCCAGCTTGGTTCAAGTCGACTCGAATCAAATTAGTTCCCGCCACTCCTGTACCGTTAATTGCGGTAAGAAAACTCGTGTCAGCTGCGTCATACGCAACAATGACATCCGCTTGACATTCAATGCTGACAGCAGATACGAAGAGCAATAAGACGAAACACTTGATGTAGGCCATTGTTGGTGACTCTCAGTGGTGTATGTTTTATTTGCATTATGTGTAATTCACGTCCATGCAATTTCTCAACTTATCCCATGGGCTTCAAGGCATTTTTAAGGTTAAATTTGAAATCCATGGAGATCTGCAACGGCTGAAATCCGCGACCAGTTTTTTGATGTGAACGTGAAGCCAGACTCAAAATGTCTACAAACGTACATTCGGGATACTGACGTTGTCCGGACTTGCCTCGGGGTTTGCATTACGCCGATCGGCAGAAAAGGCTTTCCCATGGTCGAGTTTGCATATCGAGCGTTTGTTTGGGGGACTGACCATGCTGAAGGATGCAGACCTGAGGACAGATCTGCCTACGTCGTCCGACCTGTCTCAGGCTAGTTGTCGTCAATTACGTGAACCATGAAAGACTCAAATTCAATGTCTTTCATGTTTTCATTCGTGTGATTCGACTAATTCGTGGTTCGCAATTTCAAATCGCAATCTTCACCACGGAGGGCACGAAGTTCACAGAGATCGTTATGCGATTCGCGGTTCTTCAAAGTAGCCGTCACTCTCAGAGTGACGAATGCCAGAAGCTGCGTTTTGTGGGCTGCGTCACTCGGAGAGTGACGTCTACTTTGTCGAACGGTATTGGTTTTAAACGAGCACAACGCACATCATGGGTTTTAACCAAGAACGAAGCACTATGAACCAAGAACCGATTATCTCGCTTCTTTTGTTGTCCCCTACCGGTCTCGATCACTTAACTCCTGTCGAAGACGCTGAAGTTCCTGAGCGAGGTCTTCTGCTTCCGTCAGCAACGCGTTTCCGCTGAGGGCGTCGCGAAGAATCAGTACCCCGTCCGACGCGGGTTCAAGCGTTAAGCCAAGCTGCTGACATTCCAAACGACCATCCGCATTGAAGTCGATCCGAACGTATGAGCCTTCTCCAGCCAATCGGTATCCCTGAAGGCATGGGTTCAAATATTCAGCCTGAGGGTCGTAGAGAAAATACTCAGGAACCCCGATCTCCGCGTAAATCCGGGGTTTAAAAACTTGGTCAGATCGACAGGTGCTTTTTGATGTGAACTCGAACACCACATTCGGGACTCGCTGTTCCTTCCATGTCTGGAAGATGCGGCGGCGATGCTGGCTGCAGTCCAGGACGACAAAGCCATCGGGAACTACGTAATCCTGTGGAACGCCTTCTTTATAATACAACAACAGGTCGCTCGCCACGTAAACATTTTGGCCTCGATAGCGATACTTCAGGAGTTCCCGAAGGCGCAGAGTCGATTCAATATGCCAATCGGTTTCGCCCATCGGTCTGCCATCCGATTCTGGATATTCGATCGAGGTCTTCGTCGATACGACGCTCATTGGAATCTCCATCAATGTGGTGTCTGGAGGATCAGAAAACAGAAAAGGGGTCAGGAACCAATAGTGCGAAGCACCCTTTAGGCCATTAGGCTATTGGTTCCTGACCCCTTTTCTGACCCACCGTAACCAGAATTGTTGCCAATTTCAATTGCCGATGTCAACTGCTCCCCCGCTCCCCGCCCGCCCTGCTCTTCGTGTTTATCCGTGACATCCGTGGTAAAAGATTAAATCGCATTTCTCACCACGGAGTTCATCGTAGGCCGATTTGTCCCAAATCGGCAACCAGAGTTTCTGCCACTCGCCAATATATTGCAATTTTTGCTATCACAGTAACTTAAATCGCATTTCTTACCACGGAGGACACAGAGTTCACGAAGGAACTGGCGATAGACGGCAAGAGCAGAGAGCCACGCCCCACGCTCTACGCCCCAAGCAAGTTTTCTGACCCCGCACCAAGAACCAAGAACCAAGAACCAAGAACCAAGAACCAAGAACCAAGAACCAAGAACCAAGAACCAAGAACGTTTTTTACCAAGAACTAACAACTGGCTACTCCGACGCCGTCGGCGCTCGTTGGTCCAGAGTTGCAAATAAACTGGCGAGATCGACATGCCAGCCCGGAAGCACATCCCCACCGTCAAGACACCCATCTTCGTCAACAATTTTAACGGTTTCAGGTGACGTGAACACTGCGACTGTCCTTCGTCGTGGATCAATCATCCAAACCAGGCGAACGCCCGCCTGAAAGTACTCGCGACGCTGGCGAGCCATCTCGCTACGTGTGTTGCTTATGCTTAAAACTTCAATCACAAAATCCGGAACGAGATCAGGGATAGGATCGGTTGGCAATCGTCCGCCCGGCAATCGTGACCAACTGACGAAGGCAACATCTGGTCCACGAACGGTGTTGCCAAACAAGCGTGACATTCCATCAGGCCCAGTCACAACGCCCAGATTGTGATTGTCGAGGAAATTTCCCAGCCAATGACCTAACACCATCGCCAGTAGCGATTCTTGCCAACCACTCGCTTTCTCCACCAGGGTATTGTCGATCAATTCGTAGATGCGTCCGTCTTCGGTGGAAGCACGAATCAAATCGGCGATCGTCGCCGAACCCGGCGCTGGAATTGAGCGAACACGCGACGCAGCGATACCTCCCAGGTCGCAAATTCGATCCTCAAGAGAGAATGAAACCGCAGCGTTCACTATTGGAGTTTCAGAAGAGTGGAGGGTAGACATGAGTTATGTTCTTTGTTTTTTGTTCTTGGTTCAACTCACCCCGAACTTTTTAACGAAGCACTATGAACCAAGCACGAAGCAAGTACTGCGTTTTTCTGCCTTCTCCGTGTACTCCGTGAACTCCGTGAACTCCGTGGTAGAAAATGACTCGCGCCTCGCCCCTCGCATAAAAAAGCCCGACGAAATTTCTCCGTCGGGCGAATTTTGCACTCGTGGTTTAAAAATCGAATCGCAATCTTCACCACGGAGGGCACAGAGATCACGGAGATCGTTATGCTGTTCGCGGTTCGTTAAAGTAGCCGTCACTCTCCGAGTGACGAATGCCAAGCGTCACTCGGAGAGTGACGTCTACTTTGTTAAATCAAGTA
>JBDNFT010000592.1:0-3264 GCA_041689695.1 Planctomycetaceae bacterium
AAAGTCGGGAACGCGCTTAACGCCGCTTCCGTTAATCGCTTTGCGGTTGCTGAGATCGCCCAACGCGCCATTCATCATTGACTGGCTGAATCGGCAATTCAAACAAGCGGGACGTATTGCGATTCCTCATTCCGATCTTCTCGCCGCGCTGGTTGAGTACCTGGAAGAACTGCGTGAGACCGATCCGGATCAGCTCACGGCAAAACCGGAATCGTATCTGTCCGACTGGAGCGGCCCTGACAAACTCTGGCTGCGACGATTTCTGGAAGCGGGTCGCGATGAACCGGTTTATCAACTGACGCCGGCCACGGAAGATGTGTTCGTGTTTCTCGATCGTGTCCTCGAACAGGATCCCGGATTTGTCGGCACCGAATCGCGGCTAAAACTCGTCATCGATACGCTCGACGATCTGGTTGTCGGAGCGTCAGAAGATCCAGAAGCGCGGCTGCGGCATCTGCGGGAGACTCAGCGACGTGTGCAGTTGGAAATTGAGCACATCGAAATCGAAGGCGCGGCTCCGCGATATCGCCCTGGACAGATTCGCGAGCGATTCATCACGGCAGTTTCGCTGTTGCGTCAGTTGCAGGGAGATTTCCGCGCGGTCGAAGAATCGTTTCGTGAAATCACGCGACAGGTGCAGCAACGGCAGGTCGAAGGCAGTGACACTCGCGGCGGCATCTTGGGCTTCGCCCTGGATTCAGAAGACCTGCTGAAGAAGGAAGACCAAGGCGTCAGCTTTTACGAATTCGTCCGCCTGGTACTGACGCCGTCGCAGACCGAACGACTGGAATCCATTATCCGCGAAGTTCGCCGCATCCCGGATCTCGAATCGCAGCGTGACGGCATGGAGACCGTTCGCAACATGGTCACCACGTTGCAGAACGAAGCTGAAAAAGTCATGCGGACCAATCAACGCCTGTCAGCCACGCTGCGACGTCTGCTCGACGCGCGGGCTCATGCGGAACGCCAGCGTATGGCGACGGTGCTGCGCGAAATCCGAGGCCACGCTGTTGCTATCGCGAACAACCCGCCAATCGATTCTGTGGGTCTTTCTGTCGAAGTGGACATGGAAATCGAGTCGCCGTTTCGTCGCACGTTTTGGCAGGAACCGACGCGACTGGATGCGATGGATCTGACTGATTACCGGGTCGATGCACCGGATCGCATGGAAGCGTTCCGTGAGCTGGCCCAAATGAAGCGACTGGAATGGAAACAGATGCGGAATCGAATTCGTGAACTTGTCGATCTGTATGAAGCTCCAACGCTGGCCGATTTGCTGGAAAAGCATCCGCCTGAATCCGGCGTCATCGAAGTGCTGGGTTATCTGCAAATTGCGCGCGATGATGGGCATTTGGTGAACACGACCGCGCGGCAGACGATCGTGATTCCGTGGGGAAAGTCTTCCGACGCCGAGCATAACGAGGACGATGTCATTCAAGTCGCGCTACCGCTGGTGACTTTTGTTCGCAAGGGAAGGACCACCAATGGCTGATGATTTGCCGGAGTTCCGTGACTGGAGCCGTGTTGCCGTGCAATTACTTCGCGGCGTTGTGTACAGCGAGGACGATCGCGTCTGGAATGTTTTGTTGTCGAATGTCTCGGCGATCGATAGTTATTTCGCACGCATCGGCTTACGATTAGTCGGCGTTGAATCTGACGGCATGGCGTACGTACGGCAGTTGACTGAGGACGAAGCGACGTCGGGCTACGACACCTTGCCAAAACTCTTCCGTGCGACTCGATTGAGTTACGGGCAGACGTTGCTTTCTGTGTTGCTGCGTGACGAATTGCGACGCTTCGAGGAAGAAGAAGTTCGCGACGAACGCTGCGTGATTGACGAAGCAACTCTGCTGCAGCAATGGGAGTCATTTTTTCCAACGAGTCGTGACGAAGTCAAGATGCTGCGTGATCTGCAGGCAGCTCTGAAGAAACTGGAAGAGCTCGGCTTCGTGTCGCGTTTCGGCGGCGAATCCACCGGCTGGGAAGTGCGCCGCATCCTCAAGGCTCGCCTGCCAGCATCGCATCTGGAAGAACTCCGAGATGCGTTGGCCAAGCACGGCGGAGGATCGAAGTCAGGAGGGGATCATGAGTAAAGTAGCCATCACGCTCCGCCGTGATGAGCCCACAGGAATCAGCGCTATCAAACAAGAAAACGTCGAAACTCCAAGCACATTTCGCCTCAACCAACGCGGAACGCACCATGAGGATTGCGCATTGGTGTGTTTCGCTCCGCTTCACACACCCTACAAATTTGGGTCATCGAAAACAGATGTGCAACATGCGTCAATTGGCCAGGTGGCTTTGATAAAGGCTCGTCTCAGTGGAGCGAGACGGCTACATTCGCTGGCACACCTTCACAACATCTCATACAAAGACTGCTAATCAATGCGACTGATGCAAAAGCGATTGTTATTCGCCACGCCGGAGGGAGCCGTTATGGAGGCGCAGCAGGGGTTTCGGCTGCACAAACTGGAACTCATGAACTGGGGCACGTTTGATAGCTCAAACGGGCAGGTCTTCAGCGTCAATCCAGCAGGACAAACAACGCTGCTCGTCGGTAAGAACGGCTGCGGCAAATCGACGCTCGTCGATGCGCTGCTGACGCTGCTGGTGCGACCAAGTATCCGCAATTTCAATGTCGCGGCCGGAGCGGGCAAACGTGAACGTGACGAACGCACATACGTCAAAGGCGCGTACGATCGCGGCGGCGATGAAGAATCGTCATCGAGCCAGACGAAGTTTCTGCGACCGAAGGGCAATCAGTGCTCCGTCATTCTTGCGACGTTTGGAAGCGAAGGCACGGGGAAGAAGTTTACGCTGGCTCAAGTGCTGTATTTGTCCGCCGATCAATCGGTTGAAAGACTCTATTGCATCACTGACGGTGAACGATCCATCCGCGATGATTTCCACGGCTTCGAAGGCACTGATTCAATCCTGAAGACGCTTAAGAAACGCGGCTTTCGAGTCACGCGGACTCACAGCGAATTCGAAGGCTGGTTCAGCAAGATCACCAACGTCCGCGCGAAGGCGATGGAAGTCTTTAATCAAACCGTCGCGGTCAAAGACATTCAGCGACTCAACGATTTCATCCGCAATCACATGCTCGAACAGGCCGACCGCGATGATCGAGTCAATCGGTTGCTCAGTCATTTTACTCAACTGTGTGAAGCGCACGAAGCGCTGGTGCGAGTCCGGCAGCAGGCAGAGTTACTGGAACCCGTTGCCGCGACTGGAAGAGAATGTCTGCGACTTCAGACAGAACTC
>JBDNFT010000593.1:0-1785 GCA_041689695.1 Planctomycetaceae bacterium
GACCTGTGGTTGCGCATACTATTGTGGATTCCATTTCGCGAATCGATTACGTTCGCTTCAGCGCCCGAATTCTTCAGCCGGTATTCTCCATTCCGTGGTGAAACACGGCCGGCCGTTCAGATATGCTGGAATGAGTGTGTACAGGATTCCGTCGTCCGCAGATTGTTTTCTCAATATTTGCAGCCTCACAGGATTAAGCCTGCCAGTGCAATTGTTCTGGCGCGATGTCAACTTCTTGGCGATGTACCCCCGAATACTTTCAGTTGTCAACATCGCTTGGACACCGGTCTCGCGCAGTCGTGAGTAAATCCGTTAATGACGCGAATGACTTTCATGTTGACGTGGATGTCGTTCTCGAATCCCTGGCAAAGTCTTCTGCTTGCGGCTGAATGTGGTCATCTATGGGCGTAACCGTTTGTATTCTTCAGGGTAGTGACGATTTTTGGAGTTCCTCCTTTGTCAGGGCTCACATTGAGTTTCTGAAAGGACAGAAGGTCGTTCTGAACGGCTACTATCCCGTGTTGCAGGAGAGCGGCCGGTTTATTCGGTACTTCTACAGTCAGCGGCCGCTGCTAAAGAAACTTGGTAAGTTGCTGCCTCAGTGGTTGTATCACAGGCATGTGACGTTGTGGGAGGAATCCTTCGACGGGCGTCACGATGCCATTGCTGGGTTTATGCGGCAGCATAAGGTCGACGTGATCCTGGCGGAGTTTGGCATTCATGGCTGCACGATGACGCCCCATGCAAAGAAACTCGGAATTCCTCTAGTCGTCCACTTTCACGGGCATGATGCGCACCGAGATCCGCTGCTGGTGGAGTTTCTGGATCGCTATCGTGATATGTTCGACTATGCGTCCAGCATTATCAGTGTCTCACATTTCATGACAGAAAAACTGGTACGGATGGGGGCCGATCCAAAGAAGATTGTGTTCAATCCCTACGGACCACGAAACTCGTTTTTTGAGAATCAGTCCAGCTATGATGATGTGCTGCTGGCGATCGGACGCTTTACAGACATCAAGGCCCCGCATCTGACAGTCCTGGCATTCCAGAAAGTTCTGTCGCAATGTCCGAACGCGACTCTCGTGATGGGTGGCCACGGTGAACTGCTCGAAGCGTGTCAGACTCTGGTGTTGGCATTGGGAATGGATAAGAACGTGCAGTTCCTTGGTGCGTTGCGTCACGAACAACTGGTTCCCTTGTTTGAACGAGCCTGTTGTTTCGTCCAACACTCGGTGCAACCAACCTACGGCGATGCCGAAGGAACGCCAGTCGCCATTTTGGAGGCTGGTGCGGCCGGACTGCCCGTTGTGTCAACTCGCCATGCCGGCATTCAAGATGCAGTTGTCGATGGGAAAACAGGATTCCTTGTTGAGGAACGCGACATCGACGGCATGGCGGACGCGATGATTCGATTGCTCAAGGACAAGGAACTCTGTCGCGCAATGGGCGAAAAAGCCCGCGAGCATATTCGAACGAATTACAACATCGATCGACATTTGAGCTATATTGATGGGCTGATTGAAGCGGCGAGAAAGACAAGAAGTTAGTTGCGTGTTGCGTGTTGCGTGTTGTTAGTTGCCGAAATGCTTGCACATCCATCAGCACTGACGACTGCCTACTGAAAACTTTCCTTACGTTCTCTGCCTCCTGAAAACTGACGACTGCCAACTTTATCCCCTATGCACATCCTCGTTGCCAATATTCCGCTGCCGACCAACCGTTTTTTGGTAGACCTCAATCAGGCTCTGTCGAACCATGTTGAGATCACTCACGATGCCGACA
>JBDNFT010000594.1:0-6607 GCA_041689695.1 Planctomycetaceae bacterium
AGATTCCATCCTGGAAAACGTGCCGACGTATCTCTGTTCAGTGAAATCAGATTACGAATATGTGCTCAGCCATCTGGATCAATTGGTGGTCAAACCAACAAATGAATCCGGTGGATACGGTATCCTGATGGGGCCTCAAGCCTCAAAAGCAGAACGTGACGCTTGTGCCGATGCGATTCGCCAGGACCCGCGAAATTATATCGCTCAACCGATGCTGACTCTTTCAACAGTACCGACAGTCATCAATCAGACGCTGGCCCCACGGCACGTCGATCTGCGACCATTTATTCTTTACGGTAAAGACATCTTTGTCCTGCCAGGCGGATTGACGCGAGTCGCATTGAAAGAAGGTTCGATGATCGTCAATTCCTCACAAGGCGGAGGCAGCAAAGATACCTGGGTGCTGTTGCAAAACTGAAAACCGATTGAGCTAATTCATTACGAATACATTGTTGAAGAACCGTTCGAAAACTTCATCGTCGTCCATTAGAATTGAAAACTCTCCATCATGTTGTGTCGCGTTGCGGAATCGTTGTATTGGATGAGTCGCTATCTGGAACGCGCCGAAAACCAGGCCCGATTCATTGACGTGACATCCAACATCGCACTGGGGTATCGCGGCAGCGAAGTGGATTTATGGTCGTCACTTTTGCACGCGGGTGGCGACGTCGAGGAATTCAATAAATCCTACTCTGCGCCCACGCAGGAAAATGTGATTCGGTATCTGCTCTTCGATCCGCAGAACATGAATTCTGTCGTGAACTGCCTTGCCGGAGCCCGCGAGAACGCCCGGTCGATCCGCGAGAATCTGACAACTCCAATGTGGGAAGCCGTGAATCGTTTTTATCTGCGAGTTCGAAAGGCAGCGGCTGAATCGAATCGCATGATCCGTCAACCACACAGCATTCTGGAACAGATCAAGCGTTCCGCGAATCAGGTGACCGGCGTCACGCAAACAACATGGTCGCGCGGCGAGGCCTGGCATTTTTCCAGTCTCGGGTATCAGCTTGAACGAGCCGACAAAACTTCGCGAATTCTGGATGTGAAATACTTCATTCTGCTGCCCGACCCGAAGCACGTGGGTTCGAAAGTTGATGTTGTCCAATGGGCGGCGTTGCTGGAATCGACCAGCAGTCTGCAGATGTATCGACGCGAATACGGTCGCATCGAACCTTTGAACGTCGTGGATTTTTTGATGCTGAACACTCGGTTTCCTCGGTCGATGCGGTTCTGCCTGCGTGACGCAGAAGCCAGCATTCGAGCAATCTCCGGGACGCCGCCACATAGGTTTGATAATGCCGCCGAGCAGCTTGTGAATCAGCTCAACGCCAAGCTGAATTTTGCAACAGCCAAAGAAGTGATGGCCAACGGTCTGCATCAGTTCGTCGATGACTTTCAATCTCAGTTGAATGGCCTTGCAGGAGCGGTGGCTCAGAGCTTTTTCCAGGTCAACACGAACACTCGCCGTTCAACTCAGTCGCAGTCACAGAGTTCGCTGGGACGGTAGAATTTACGAATCCAGTTGCCGTGGCCATTTGCTGATCATGGACTCAGCTTCTTCCTGAGTCAGCGTTTCACCAGTCGAGCTGTCGCGGTATAAAATCTGGATCGTACGAAAACCCATCGACTGATAAAGTTGTACAGCAGCGAGGTTGTCTGCCGTGACTTCCAGAATGCAGATCCCCATGGCAGTCTGAGTGAAACCCAGCAGCGCCTGCTGCACCAACGCCCGGCCAAGACCAAGGCCACGATGTTCGGGAATCACGCCGACGTTTTGGATCGAACCCGTTCCACCGCTGCGCGTCACGCCCTGGACTGTGCCACAATCGACGGCAGGCCAATCCGGTTCCGGCTGATAAACTACCATCCATGTGGCAGCAGCGCAAAACGCTTTCTGGGCAACAATTTCTTTCATTAACGCGAGACAGCCAGCGGCCTCGCCAAGACACGAAAACACTTTTCCATCCAGATCATCGCGAAACGAACGCCATTTGACCTGAGCGTGTCGCTCCAGTAGTAATGATCGCCACGGCAGCCAGCGATAGCCTTCCGGCAATCGCACGGCTCTGTGCGAAGTTCGCCGCAGGTCGATCTGCATTCGAAACCGTTTATAGGCGACAGTCGCCATCCGCTATTCCGTTTTTAGCTCCGCCTGAATCAGCGGTCGCCGTGTTTTCTTGACGTGATGCAATCCAGCCCGCAGCAAACTGTCTCGGGGCGGAGAATAGAATATCCATCATCACGGGCAGACAGATAGATGAATTTATGGTCCATCCTTGAAGTTCCGGGTGATGGTCGGGCAAGATAGCGCCGAGTGCTGTGTTACGCCCTGGATCGCAGGTTGGACATTCACGTCCGACCAGAAAAAGACAGGCAAGAATGCCCATCGCATTCAAAAACGCGATTGGCGCGTTTCGACGGATTGCCAAACGAATGATTGTTGCATGATCTTTGGGAATGCCACACGTTGCGGCTATTCGCCGCCTGACGGCAGCCTGATAATTCGGCACAACAGGCGAAATACCGTTTCATTGCAAAAAAAAACCGCCTTCATTGGCAAGTCTCAGGGAAACCGAATCATCGTGGCAAATCTATCCCCATCCGGGACGCAGCTTGTTCAGAATCTTTCTCAACGCTACGACGTATCAACCGATGCCGTGACGCATATGTTACAGGCTGTGTATAACGGCAACGGGTCAATGGCGCAGTTTAGTCACCCAGAATTTGGTGGATCAGGGCAGTGGATGAGCGGCGGTATGACGATGGTCAGCGACCTGTTCAATTACAATCTCAAGAACCTCGTCAATAATCTGTGCAGCGAGATTTCAAATTCGCTGGCCAACAATCAGACGACTCCGTTCAGTGGATCGTTTCAGTCTCAAAGTCAGAACGGAATGCACAGCCAAATACAGGCTGCCGGTCAGATTGGATCAGCCAACAGCTTGTTCGTGCCGGATCCAACAAGCAACTGGTGGCCGCAGGATCTTGGAATTCCCAACGCGATCGGTTCACAGAATAACACTCGCTATGCCTACTTCGCCAACAGCCACCGATTGGCCGTCACAGCAGGAGGCCCGCCGTGGGTCTATGACACGCTGGATCATCAGATCGGTGGATTTGGGCAGCAGCAAGGCGGCGGCCAGTCGATCACTTTTACGAGTCAGTACGGAACTGTGAATCTGTCAAGCTTGCCAGTTGTCTCGCGCGACGGCGTGCCAGTTCCACCCGCGCCAATGCCAATGCCAGCCGAGCCGATGCCGATCGCAGTGGTCGAGCCGATGCCTGCCACGCCGTCCATATCCACTCCTGTTGAAAGCACTCGGACAATGGAGCCGCCTGTGAATCCGGCAATGAATCAGAAGAGCGGTGAAGATATCATGGCGACATTGGAACGACTTGGTGGGTTGATGGACAAGGGTTATATCACCAAGGAAGAATTCGAAATTAAAAAGAGCGAGCTTCTGAGCCGGATTTAATTCTAACCAGGAGGTTTTTCAAATGACCATTCAACGACTGCGGCTTCTGCTGATCAGCAGTTTCGTAGCATTGACTGCGATTCCAGTTGCCGCTCAGGAATTTGACCTGCAGCCTCCGGGCACCCGCGAATTCGTCAGCGACAACGCAGGGATGCTGGATGAAGCGTCAATCACGCATATCAAAACGGTTTGTGACAAATTGCTCACAGACAAAGCCACACCCATTATCGTCGTCACGATTGATTCGATGGCTCAGCACGGCGGTGCAAACATGCCGTTGGAAACCTTCGCCGCTTTGTTGTTCAATCAGTGGCAGATTGGTCACGCAGAGCTGGAAGGACAGGATTGGAATACCGGAATCCTCCTGCTGATTTCCAAAGGTGATCGAGCGGCTCGGATTGAACTTGGAGCCGGCTGGGGACGCACGGAAAACCAGACATGTCAGCAGATTATGAATGAGTTCATTGTTCCGCAGTTCAAGCAGGGGAAATTTTCTGAGGGCATAGTGAGCGGTGTGGATGCTCTCGACAAAATGGCCCGCAAGCTGGAACTGCCGACTCGACCTAGATCTGCCGCTGAGTACATCGTGCCGCTTGTCTTCTTCGGCCTTGCGATTTTCACTGCGGTATCGTTGTATCGTCGCGGCTCAAGTGGCTGGGCGTGGTTGATGTGGGGCGGAGTCTTCGTAGCCATATGGTTTATCTTGCGTACCATGGCTCAAAACAGCAGTGGTGGCGGCGGTGGATTCAGTGGCGGATCGTTTGGTGGTGGCTCGTCTGGCGGCGGTGGTGCTTCTGGGTCCTGGTAGGGAATAGTGAAAATGCAAAAAGCATCTGAAATCATCAACTCCGAACAGCGTGCCCGCGTAGAATCTGCGGTGTCGGCAGCCGAATCGAAAACTAGTTGCGAGATAGTCCCCGTCGTCGCGACAGCCGCCGGCCGTTACGACCGCGCTGAAGACATTGTCGGCCTGTGGTTCGCAGTGGTGGGTGCAGTTGTCGGCTTCCTGACTTTTCCGGGCCACAATGATCACGGCACATGGGGCGGAATTCCGCTCTGGGGACAAGTCGCATTGTTAGTGCTCGTCATGCTCGTGTGTTTCATCATCGGCGCGGTCATGGCCGATCGATTCCGAAACCTGCGCCGTCTATTCACACCACGTTCACACATGCAGGAAGAAGTCAACCTGCGAGCTCGACAACTCTTCTTTGATCGTCGAGTTCACCACACCGCCGGCGCTTCCGGCTTACTGATCTTTGTGTCGCTCTACGAACGCACGGCCGTAGTTCTCGGCGACCGCAGCGTGGTGGAAACGCTGGGCGAAAAATTCCCCGAGGAACTATGTCAACGGCTCACTGCAAGTCTTCGCAGTCAAGACGTTGCCACCGCCATCTGCGACACAATTCAACACGCCGCCACGGCGCTCCAAACCGCACTGCCCCGCACGGCCAGCGACGTTAACGAATTGCCAGACACGCTGGTGTTGTTGGATTAAATAATTAGCGAACCAATCTTTTGGTGCCGTGTCTGCAATTTTGCTCCAACTGGAGCTTTTCACAACTCCCACCCCCTTGTGTCGGCGAATGCCGGGGTGGGATTTTTTGTCAGCGGGAATGAGTTCAGCATTGGTGCGGACTTTTACTCTGACAATGCAATACCGACACACGATGAATGACAAATGAACGACTGAGACGTGCGATCATCGTGGAAGCGGCGAGGCTGATGTATTCGCGGAATCAGACGGAGTACTATCGAGCCAAGTTGAAGGCTGCGAAACGTCTGTGCAAGGGCTGGGTGAAGCCCACCGAATTGCCCACAAATGCCGAAATTCGCGATGAAATTCAGCGAATGGCGAATCTCTTCGAAGGCAGTTCCCGCTTCGATCGGCACCGCGAAATGCGCATCGAAGCGTTGCGGGTAATGCGGCTGCTGGTCCGCTATCGCCCCAAGATCATCGGTAGCACTTTCACAGGGCATATTCGGCATGGCTCCGATATCGATATCCACGTGTTTGCGGCTTCAACAGAAGGAATTGAGTCGAACCTGGAGGCAGAAGGTTTCGACTATCGCGTTGAACGCAAAGTTGTCCGCAAGCACGGTGAGGAACGTGTCTTTACCCACCTTCACATCCTTGAACGATTTCCGATCGAGCTGACGATGTACGCACCGGACAAGGCATCATTTGCTTTCAAGAGTTCCATCACGGGCAAGACCATTGAACGCGCGACGCTGCCAGAGTTCGAAGCGTTCATGAAGCAGGAGTATCCCGACAGCGATCTTGAAGGCGAAGTTCTTGCAGCGGAAGCAGTAATTGATCGCTTTCAAATCTATCGATCTCTCTTGCTGCCATTGGCGAGCATGATGCAGGGCAAACAGCATCATCCGGAAGGCGACGTGCTCTATCATTTACAGCAATGTTATGTGCTGGCCGTCGAAGATCTTCCGTACGACGAAGAGTTCCAACTTGCGGCCTTGCTGCATGACGTTGGCAAAAGGCTGGATGCCAATGATCACGTCGGATCAGGGCTGGAAGCACTTGAAGGCCACATCACGGCTCGCACGGCCTGGCTGATTGAACATCACATGGAGGCGCATCAGATTCGGGATCGCACAATAGGCTTCCGAGCTCATCAGCGTCTGAAAGGATCGCCCGATTATGAGACACTTTTGCTGCTGAGCGAATGCGATCGAAACGGTCGCGTTCCGGGTGCACGAGTCCCGGATTTGGATGACGTATTCGACGCGCTGCGAGAACTTGCTCGGACTTGTGGTTAAGATTGGGATGTATTGCCTTGGCGGAGATTTTTCACAAAGACCAGCTTCATTGATGAGAGCGCCGGAATTCGGTTTTTGATGAATCAATGAAAAACTGTTTAACCCGTTGCCGACAGGGGCAACTCAAAGTTTCCCGCCCGAAAGGCCAAAGTCAACCTGGGGCGGCGTTCTTCCGCATTCGCGGATTCACTTGCCCCAGGCTGACATGCTGAGCCCCGTTGGGGCGAAACGCGGTTTTTCCGGCCTGAAAGCCCGTGCCCCAAAGGAGCCGACCGGCTCGTTGCCAATTCGTCGCTCACGTTGTTCGCTTGCCGAAAGATGCGCGCACGGTGCACGCATGAAACGGAGTAATACTC
>JBDNFT010000595.1:0-3971 GCA_041689695.1 Planctomycetaceae bacterium
ATGCGCGACGGGCAATCGTGTTCCCTGTGGAGTCACCGAGCGAGCGATGCAGTCGGCCATCCACGCTCCGCCACGTTTGTCCTTGGGACGCGAATACGGGTCCAGATAGAAACCGGCGATGTGCTTTTGTGATACGTCAAAGACTTCAAAGTAACGTACATCCGTATTCCAGATTGGAGCCGTACCATCGGCTGACTTCACAGTAATGCCAAACAGACGGTGGCAAAGTTCAAACAATCCGGTGAGCACACGGTCCAGCGAAAAATACGGTCGCAACTGTTCGTCGGTAAATGAAAATCGTTGTTCTCGCAAACGCTCAGACCAAAACGCGACGTCCCAGTGCGACAACGCACCCGCATGGCCATTTTTCTGAGCCAGATCTGTAATTTCTTCCAGTTCACGCTTCGCGACTTCATGAGACGCGACCAACAGTCGATCAAACATCTGCTGCACGGCTGCAACATCGCCCGCCATCTTGCGAGAAAGACTCAGGTCTGCGTAACACTCAAATCCCAGCAGCGCGGCCTGTTCTTTTTTCAGCTTCAGAATCTGAGTGATCAACGGCGTATTGTCTGTGTCGCCTGAACCAGCGCGAGTGATATAGGCGCGGTACACTGATTCTCGCAGTTCGCGATTTCGGCAGTGTTCCATGAACGGTCCGAAGCAGGGATGATCGAGAGTGATGCGCCATGGACCGGTATCTGCCGTGGCTGCGGGCTTGTCTTTATTTTCTTCTGCGCGAGTCCACGCGGCAGACGTTAGTCGTCGCAAACTGGCGGGAAGCCCTTCGACGTCGGCAATGTCCGTGAGATCCAGATGATACGCTCGCGTGGCATCCAGCAAGTGGTTTGAAAAGTCGGTGCCAAGCTGAGTCAGCTCCTGTTCAATTTCGTTGAAGCGGTCACGATATTTGCCAGTGAGACTAATGCCCGATTGCTCAGCACTTTGGATCATCCGCGTGATAATGCGTTGCTGAGCGCTGCTGAACCCTGACCACTGCGATGAATCTCGCAGCGCGACCAGCTTCTTATAGATGGCTTCGCTTTGACGCAGTTGCAGACTGAATTCCACGATCTTCGGCATCGCCGAATCGTGTGCTTCTCGCAGCGGATCGGAGTTTGCGACGCTTAAGAGATGTCCAACCGGCGACCAGCCGTATTCGAACAACTGATCGACTTCTTCCATCGGCTCCATCAGTGCTGACCATGAAGCCTCCGTTGATTCCTCCACCTGTTGCAGGATTTCGCGACATCGCGCCAGCACAGCATCAACTGCAGGTGCGATGTGTTCAGGACAAATACGGTCGTAAGCAGGCAGACCTTGTTTGATCAGCAACGGATTGGCATCAGAATTCATGAATTACTTCGTTCGACAGGAGTCACGGTAAACAGAATTACGGCGGTTCGTCCAAAGTCACCACCTTCAAGTTCGTTTTGTACTCGCTGTCGCCCACCTCGCGAAGTGTTTTTGCCGCGATTGCCAATACTGCGGAGATAACCGCCACGACATGCAGAGTTTCTTAGACGTCAGCGTTCAACGGGAAGCATACCGTGCTCGTTCAGCGGCATCGACGGCAAGGACGTCGCAGCGTTCGTTTTCGACATGGCCCGCGTGGCCTTTAATTAACTTGAAAGTGATCTGATGTTTGGTCAGTAACTCGTCAAGCTGTTTCCAGTGATCGATGTTGGCAATCGGCACAAGTTTTTTACCGTCCTTGCGGTTCCAGCCATTGCGCTTCCAGCCGGGTAACCATTCTTTGGAACCTTTGGCGACGTACGAGCTGTCTGTCACAACTTCCACACGCGATTTGCGAGTCAGAAGTTTCAGACCTTCGATGACAGCTTGCAGCTCCATCTTGTTGTTCGTCGTGTGAGCTTCGCCACCGCTGAATTCTTTTTCAGTCTTTGTGGCGGGATGACGAAGAATGCAGCCCCAGCCACCCGGTCCCGGATTGCCTTTGCAGGCACCGTCGGTAAATAGCTGTACGAATGGCAGAGCTGCTGGTTCGGTGGTCATCGCAGAGAGACTAACGTTCGCGATAGACAATGCGACCGCGTTTCAGGTCGTACGGAGAGACCTCCACGACAACTCGATCGCCAGGCACAATTCTGATGAAGTGTTTTCGCATTTTGCCGGCAACATGCGCCATCACCTGGTGGCCGTTTTCAAGCTCCACGCGAAACTGGGTATTCGCAAGCGCTTCGATTACGTTGCCTTCGACCTGAATTGATTCTTCCTTCGCCATTCTGAATTCTGCTTTCGCCCTTTTTTAATGATCTCACAGACCGCGTTGAACAAGGATTTTCGTAATTCAACATCACACATACTGCCGTGGGCGGGCGTATTGTAACCGGTCTGTGTGAATTGGAAGACCAGTTCGTGCGACGTAGACAACGTCTGCGGCGGGGTTGGCATCGTGACAATGTTGGGATGGAAACTCAACACGGAAATGAGGTTATGGCGATCGATTGCCTTGTTTGGGACGTTATTTGTTGGCTGCTGGCCGCTTGTGAAATGCCGCGAAAACCACCAGAATACCGGCGATGAGCCATCCGTATGCTGACATTCCAGAACTCGCGCAGGCCGGTAATTCGTTCGGTGTCGTGCGAATTCCGACCGAGCAGGACATCCCGTTTACGCCTCGCGTGCGCGCGGTGGTGGATACAGCAGAATTCCAGCGGCTGCGGCACGTAACGCAGTTGGCATTGGCGTCTTACGTCTATCCTGGGGCGACTCATACGCGTTTTGAACATGCTTTGGGCGTTTATCACAACGCCTTGAGATATCTGTGGCAACTCGGCCGCGACTCTCGGTTTGCCGACATTGTGTCAAAGCATGATGCGGAAGTTCTGATCGTTGCGGCGTTGCTCCACGACATCGGACACTGGCCGTTCTGTCATCCGATCGAAGACATGGAGCTGGCCGAAATGCCGCCTCACGAAGTTTTCGCCAAGGAGTTTCTGAAGCCGGAAGGTGAGCTGACTCAAGTACTGGAATCGCAGTGGAACGTCACTGCCGAGGAAGTGCTGGATGTGCTGGTCGCGAGGTCGAATTCGCCGAGCAGCCGGTTGCGTCGATCCATCCTGTCCGGTCCGATCGACATCGACAAGATGGACTATCTGTCACGCGACAGTCAGCATTGTGGAGTCCCCTACGGTCGTCACTTCGACCGCAATCGACTGATCAATTCGCTGATCGTCAACGAAGCGGGCGATGGGTTGGCGATCACATCCAAAGGCCGCACGGCCGCAGAAATGATGGTGTTCGCGCGGTACGTGATGTTTACGGAAGTTTACTGGCATCATGCAGTCCGTTCAGCAACGACCATGTTCGCGCGGGCATTTCTGGAATTGATGCCGACGCTGGATTTGAACTCGTTGTTTCATATGTCCGAACCCGATCTGATTCGCTGCCTGTGTTCAGCGGCGCTTGGTTCGAATGTCGAAACACTTATCGATGGTCTTTTCGGACGACGTCGCAGGTTGCACAAACGCCTTGCGGAATACAGTATTTATCATCAGGAGCCGCTCTACCGCGCACTTCGGCAATCGAACGCGAGGCAGCTCGCAGAAAAGTCATTGCTGCTGACGGAGAAACTTGCGTCTGTCGTCGGGCATGCGCTGTCGCCCATGGACGTCCTGATCGACGCTCCGCCGCAACATCGGGAAGTTGAATTCCGTGTGGATGTGTGGTTTCGGTCGAGCAACGAGTATCGATCGCTGCGTGAGGTTTCTCCCATTGTGGATGCGATGGCAAAGACTCAGTTCGACGACTGTGTGAAGAAGGTCCGAATTTTCGTCGCTCCGCATGTGCGAGATTCAATTCCGGCGGGCGCGTGCCTGGATGATCTGGTGCGAGATGTTGTTCGTGGCACTTAAGCATCGAGCCGTTTATTCTGGTCTCATCAGCCGCCACGCGCTAGCGTCCGGTTCCGTGAAAACCGGAATCTACAAATAGAACAAAACCCCGTC
>JBDNFT010000596.1:0-8251 GCA_041689695.1 Planctomycetaceae bacterium
AGCCCATCACCGGTTTCGATCTGCTATCCGAAAGCAAAAGTCGAGCAAGTCCAGCGCGAAGTGGCACCGATACAGTTTGGCAAGGCAGAAGTTTTATCGTGGGGTCAGGACGGCAACATTCTGTCCTGCGGAACGATGCTGTCTCAAGCGGTTGCCGCAGCAGGCCGACTGCACAAAGACGGTCTGAGCGTCGGCGTGGTCAACATGCGTTTCGTCAAACCAATTGATAACAGCGTCGTGGCCAAAGCGGCCGCGACTGGTTTCGTCATTACGATCGAAGAAAACGCCTTCATGGGCGGTTTCGGCAGTGCGGTTCTGGAATCGGCCAATCAACAGGGGCTGAACACCGAACGCTTCAAAGTCCTGGCGATTCCTGACGCCTTCGTCGAACACGGCGACCGAGATGAATTACTGGCCGAATTAGGACTCGATGCAAGCGGCCTTGTGCATGCTGCAAGAACATTGTGCCATCTGCCAGTATCGCCTGCATCCGATCATCGCATCACGATCGAAACATGAACGGCGAGCAAAAATGGCGAGCGGCATGCGTCAGCTTGCCGGTACGATGCAATTCCTCAATTCCCCGGTCATTTGGTTGAATCTGAATCGTACAGGAGTGTTGAAGTCCTGCCGATGTATCGCGGCGCCGCTGCCATTGTTCCGCTGGCTCACGCATTGTTCCGCTGGCTCACGCATTGTTCCGCTGGCTCACGCATTTTCTTCGCGATACAATATCGATCGATTCAGAATCACGAGCTCACAGTGAAGCAGGCAGACTATGGCAACAGAAACATCTGATCGCAAAAAACTGACATATCAAGACTACGCTCTGATCCCGGAAGATGGTTGTCAGCACGAGATTATTGATGGGGAGCATTTCGTGAATCCGGCCCCTTCTACGTATCACCAGGCAGTTTCACGACGACTTCAGTTTTTGCTTTATACTCAGATTGAATTGACGAAACGCGGTGTCGTCATTGACGCACCATATGACGTACAACTCTTCAAACATGATATTCTCCAGCCAGATCTGATTGTTGTTCTGAAGGATCGGCAGCACATCATCACACCAAGCAGAATCGAAGGGACACCCGATCTGATCGTGGAGATTCTTTCGCACTCCACCGCAACCCGCGATCGCAAGTTGAAGCGTGCGACGTATCAGAAAGCAGGCGTTCCGGAGTACTGGATTGTCGATCCATTTGAGCAGAAAGTGGAACAACTGGTCCTGCAAGACGGCATTTACAAGCTGTTGGCTGCGAGCGACGTTTTAGAATTGACGATCATCGAAAACGTGACAGTGCGGTTAGAAGAAGTCTGGCAATCTCCGTAGTGACGTGCGATTATTTTCCATGTGCGGAGTCGTTGATGAGATGCTCGTTTCAGTTCGCTCCGTTCGGCTCGATGTTGTTCATGTGACGGGCAAAGCTGTGATTTGACTTTCAAGGTTTCGAGCGTCCATTCCCCTTGCCACGCAACACTACGGGAATGTCGGTTTCCAATCCGAATCCTTCAGCATCGCAATCGCTGTGTTCATCTCCAGTCGTTTCAAACTCCCAGAAGCATAACTGAGGACTCGGCATCGGACGCCAGCCGCCAAGGTCGTCGTCACCATCACCGTCCCAGTCGCCCGCGAGGGGAATATCGAATTCGCTCAGATAAACTCGATCACGAGGCTGCAATTTTCCGGAACTCTGCAGTTCCCAGAGTCTCCTCCCCGCAGGGGCTCTGCCACCGTGAAACGAAACGGCAACCTCGTCAATCCCGTCGCCATTCCAGTCACCGATCACAGGATCACTTCCCGGTGCGCCAAACAGAAATCGCTCTGCAAAAGTCCCATCGTGCCGCGTGTCAAAAGCCCACGCTAATCCTTCACCAGGACCCGGAGACATCACGTATCCGATCTCAGCCTTGCCGTCACCATCAAGATCTGCCGCGACCGGAACCCACTGATCAGATTCAAGAATGATCTCCGGGATTGCCGGTGCAGTGACTGCTTCAACACCGCGCAATTGAAACTGCACTGCGAGCCTGTTGTCACTCGTGCGATGACTGACAGCGATGTCACAGATTCCATCTCCATTCCAGTCACCGGTCAGAGGTCGATCGCCCGGTGCTCCGAATTCAATCGTTTCATCCGGCGCGCCATCGCGATTCGTATCGATCAACCACGTACCATTGCGGAACACGCCAACTGCGGCGAAGGCAGGGGAATCCGACACGACAGCGTGAATCGGCAACAGATAATCAACCGGAGGACTTTGCAGCGATCGCAAATTGATCGTACCGTTCACCTTTCCAGTCGTCTTCGTATCGACCAGCACTCGAAATGACGGTCCAATCTGATGAGGGGGGATTGACTCATGGAAAGGCGTTACCAATGAAAACGGACCGGAGACGGAAGTGACCGTTGCTTCCACAGGCTCCCCACCCACATTGATGACGTAGAAGCAACGCCCCACCACACTGTCACGCGGAACAACTCCCAGATCGATTGTGGAAGGATGTTGGCCATACTTGAAGACGCTCATAACTTCGATAAATGGTCCTTCAATACAACTTGTCACTCGCATCGCAGCCGATTTTATTTTCTCGCCTTCTCCAAAACGGAACACAACGTCGTGCAGGCGCTCCCCTGAATCCACTTGCGGACAGCGGATTCCAAAATCCACCGTTGAGTGAGGCTCGATGGTAAGTGAAGGCGTCGGATCAAACTCGAAATATGCTGGCAATGACGGAAGCTCGACCATCACCAGCGGCTGATCTGTTGTATTCCTGAGTCGAAATCGCCGAGTATAAAGTTCTCCACGTTTCCAGTTACCAAGTGACACCACCTGCTGATGCGTCAGAGGCTGAAAACTATGATCCGTAAACGGCAGAAGTGTCGACGGACCAGCGGGCGGCCCAACGTCGATCTGAACTTCAGAAGAAGCCAGTTCTCCAGCATTCTCACTTTGAATATAGGCACGCTTAACGATTGTCCGAGCGACGCGAAAACCAAACATCGGCTTTGAGCTTCTTGAGTCGCACACAAACCGTGCCGCCGACCGAAGGTCAGCGGCATCGGTCCATGCGGAACCTCCACGTAGCCTTTTCTGGCCTCTCTCCGTCCTCGTTTGTTGCATATCGGAATGAATCCATTCCGACAGGTTTCCAATCATGTCAAAAAAACCAAAGTTATTTGGCATTCTGCTGCCGACGTTTTCCGGACCGACCTCAGGCTGTTCGCGCACTGCATAATTGTTCCGCCAAAATTGATCGTCTCCAAACGGACAGACTGACTGAGTGCCGGCTCGACACGCGATTTCCCATTCATCCTCCGTCGGTAATCGATAACCGGTCAGCTCGACAGCATTCGCTTTCTGGCGGCAGAGCGCCCTTGTTGGGCCGTATCGTTCAACTGTGTAGCAATGTTCGCTTTCCGGAATGCCCTCAAGCTCACTCAGTCGATTGCAAAATTCGGCCGCATGAAACCATCCCACACTATTGATTGGCCGCTGAGGATCTTCAGGGGCACTACTTTTCCAAAAGGACTCTCCGACTCGCCAGAATTGATAGCGCGTGACTTCGGTCGAGCAGATCGCGAATGAATACGAAAGCGAGACCGATCTTTGGTCCTCGTTCCGGAGCAACTCTGACGTATTTCTGCCGGGCTCATCTGCCGGAGATCCAACCGTGGCTTCCTGTGGACCGGGAAGAACGATCATTTCTGAGACATGCATGGGCAGATACCAGCCACCGTCGAGCGGCAATAGCTTTTGCTCCAGAAGCGGGCGGAGCTCATGCATTCGTTCTTCCATCCCCCATTTTCGCAGCAGATACTGGATGCAGCAATGTACTTCCGGATTCAATTCATTCGCGTACCAATGGAGAAGCGTCTCCGGGAGATCTGTATTGGTATCGATTATGCCTTGCGCTGCAGTATTCACCTCCACGCGATCATAGTGACTGAGCGCCAGCAGCAGCCCTGCTTTTGTCGATGCGTCGTTCTCGGCAAACAACTGCCGAACGAGGACTTCAGAAGGCAGCAATTGGCACGCCCGATAAATCGCATCCGCGCGAAGATCCGGTTCGACATTCGCGGAAAAAATCTGCCACGAAGGAGATACGGTACCAGGCCCGTCCGAAGCGTTCCCTTTCAATGCGTTCAAGCTGGCAGTGGATTCATTAGCGATGCGACCTTCGGCTGGATCATGTTTCTCTTTGATCACTTCGCCAGCATCAGAAGTGACAGGGACCCCATCCGTTTGAGTCACTTCGATCCGCTGCGATTCCAATGTTCCTCGTCTAAAAGCGTCTGTCGGGCGAAACCACCAAAAGCCGAATGAGCCCATCGCTGTCGCTATGAGAACCAGCAAACCAATGCCGAAAGACCGACTGGGCCGTCCGTCTGCGGGTGCGTCGGTCGAGTTCGATTGGATCGTTGTTTCCTCAAGAAGCGATCGAGTTCGAATATCGATCGTGTCGTCCAAAAACTGAGCATCTTCACCAATCGATAGGTGATATTTCAGAGGCCCTACTTCCCGCACCAATTCGCCAAGTCCTTCATCCATTGAGAATGGTGCCAGGGCTTCTGCCACTTCCCTCGCCGAACCGAACCGCTGATCTGGATTTTTCGCCAGTAACTTTGCGACAATGTCTGACAGCGTTTTTGGAACGTCTGCCCGCAATTCTTCGACAGGCGGCGCTATTTCGTTGGCAAGAACCGACAGGTTTTTGAGCAACGTCTGCCTGCGTCCGCCCAGTGGAGATTTTCCCGTCAGCAGCGCAAACAGCGTGGCTCCAAGGCCGTAAATGTCGGCTCGATAATCGACGTTGTGGGTGTCTTCGGCCTGTTCGGGAGCCATGTAGTCCACGGTTCCCATCAATTGACCAGTGGCCGTGCGTTCTTCAACAGACATGGAATGCAACGGATTCAACAGAGCCAGGCCCAAGTCCAAAATCTTCAGTTGTCCGTCCCGTGACAACATCATGTTTCCCGGCTTGATATCCCGATGCACCATATGCGCTTGGTGAATCGCATCGACACCATTCGCAGCTCTGCGAACCAGCTCACAGGCGTGGCCGATCGAAAGATGCCCCAACGCCTTCAGCAATGCCGAAAGATCGACTCCGTCAATAAACTCCATTACGAGGTAACCAACGCCGTCTGTCTCATCCGCGTTGAACGCTCGCACGATGTTCGGATGATCAACCTTTCCTGCGGCCTCCATTTCCCGACGGAAACGACTCTTATGATCTGAGTCAGGACTGCGATCAGCCGACAGCACCTTGATGGCTACCGTATTGCCAAGTCTTGAATGGCGGGCTTTAAAGACGACTCCCATGCCGCCTCGACCAGCGACTTGAATCAGTCGATACTGACCAAGCATCTGGCCGTCTTGCACAATCGCTGCGGAGTCCGAACGGACTAATGAATCTGATCGAAGCTGTTGCCGTGCGTCGGATTCCAGCGGCAGGCTTTCCAGAGCTGCCACGACACTTCGGAACGAATCTTCGTCCAAAAATCGCGGAGATGGCATTGTGCCGCTCTTCCGAAGACTGTCGGTGAGTTCGTCGGATGCAGCCTCAATCCCCTGCATGGTTTCGACACACTTGGCGCACAATTCCAGATGCTGCTCAACATCTGTCGCGCCGCCTTCGGACAGTTTCCCGAATGCATAATCCGCGAGCTGTTCAGTTTGTGGGCACTTGTCCAAGGTCATATCCGTATGCTTGAAGTCAATTGAGCCTGGCGAGCGGCAGAACGTCAGCCTTTTGGTACTCGATTTCAAATAGTAGACCTCACTCTCTGAGTGAGGCAGCCCGCATTCGTCACTCAGAGAGTGACGTCTACTTTAATCGCAAATCGACTGCCCTTGGGCGAAAAGCCCTTCGAGTATTCTTTTGACGTGCGATCCCGCATACAACAAGAACTGGAAAGCGTCATTCCTTCCTGGAAATATGAGTTGTCCGTCACAGCAAGTCTTCAAGTTCCTGCAGTTCATCGCGTAACCGCTTCAGGATTTTGTACCGAGCCTGACGAACGGTACCCTGACTGACGCCCAGGTCGGCTGCCACATCCGCTGTTGGCTCGGCATCCACAGCCGTCCGCCAAAACGCCTGCCACGTTTTGTCTTCGTAATCGATCTTTATAGCCTCCAGCACCGGCCGCAGCATCAAAATGCTTGCTGGTTCGGTGTTCAGGTCACTGATGCTTCCTTCATTCGGAGCTTCCAGGTTAGCGATCAATCCCGCCACATCGCCTTGAGAGATCCCGTGCTGTGCGATCGCCGCATCGCGAAAGTAGTCGCTGATAACGTTCCGAGCGATCGTTTTCAGCCATCGCCGCAGCCCTTGCCCCAGTTGATCACGCCGAAAACTGCCGATCGACTTGAAGACACGCACCAAAACATTCTGCACCAAATCCGCCGAATCCGTCTCGCTCACTCCTCGCCGCCGACAGCGTGAATAGATCAACGCACTGTAAATCCCCACAAACTGACACCACGCCTCATGCTCCCCCGCGATCACGCGCTTGAGCAGATTCGTAGACGTCGATACGGATGAAAGTTCTGAAGGAGTCAACTGGCAGGCACCGGACCAAAAAAGGGTGAAGTCGTCAGAGTTTTTCCACTGGCTCGTAGTAGCTGGCAGAGCGGATTATGGTCTATGGAACACCCAAATTCGAGGTCACAGTTTCCAGAATATGGCAATACTTCGAATATCGAGTGACGGTCGATCGTTTAACAATTCGACACATCTTCGGTCCTTCTGTAAAAACTCATCTTTTAGCTGGTCCGGGAGATATTCCAGAAACAAATGGATTCGGAACTTTTGCCATGTCACCCTCGAAGAGACAGTCTTTTTTGACGGGGAAGTCAGGCTGACACGCCACCCCTTGGTTTGTGAGGGAACTCGGCGCCTACTTCGGTCGTGACCGCTGGTGCCATCTGCGGAGAGGAAAAGTATCGATGCTGTATTCGCCAGCGGGGGCGCCCGTCTCAGGGGGTACGGCCGCAGAATACTTTCTAAAAATGTTTTAGCTATCAGGGAGTGGCTTGGTCTTGCAACGGATTGCATGTAATGGTTCTTGGCAATAGCTGGATTGGATGCGGAAATATGCGAAACTTGCAGTCGTTGATGTCTCGTGTTGTAAAATGCACTTCATTGAAGCCATCGAATCGCCCCGATCGAAGAAAAAAGAGCCGTAGAGCACTGAGTTGGCAGGCTGAGGCGTGTGAGGATCGCACGCTGCTCAGTTCAGTCACCGGTGCAGTTTTCGAGGATCTCGGCAACGATGGAATTCAACAGCCCAGCGAAAGGCGGCTGAACGGTTTTCCGGTCACGCTTTGGCGAGCCGGCGCAGACAAGTCGGTCGGCACGGCTGACGACGTTTTTGTCTCTAAGGCACTCACAGATTCTGCAGGGCTGTATCAATTCGCTGTAACGACAGTTGACCAGTACCGAGTGCGGTTTGGCGGCAACGTTGGAGCGTGGAAGTTCTCGGTTCCGAATGTGTCCTCGGGACAAACGACCAGTGATGTCGATGCGGGCGGTTTTTCAGCTGCATTCTCTGCGGGACAGGGTGCATCCGACGTCGCGATTGATGCTGGCATCTCTCACAATGGGATCGCAGCATCCCGAGCCCGATGGTTAAAGTCTGCCCACAACTTTCAACGCAGCGCACCAAATTATAGCCTGAACTACTTCGGCAACGGCGAAAAGTGGCTGAAGGGTGATTGGCATGGAAAAGGGCAATGGTACTTTGTTACGCCAGCAGGCGATCTTTATGCGTGGAATCCAGCGATCCGCGACGCCGTTGGTGAGTACATCGCATCTGTCGGCGTTGAAGTCTATGCAAACCCACTGCTACTGCACTCAACTCTTGGCGAAGTCGGCGTCACAGGCACCAGTTCGCGTCAACTCGCCTGGGATCTTGACTCTCAGTTAAGTCTACGGGCCTACTCAACATGGAACGAAGCCTACGGTGGGCTTGGTGTACGCTGGGTGAGTGGAGATAAAAACCAATATGGAACTACGTGGTACTTCATTCGTCCGGATGGAGCCTTCCATGCCTGGGACGGGCGCAAAGATCAGGCCACTGGAGCAAATTAGCACAGCTTTCTCCGGCGGAGTTTCAAGACCCAATTCTGGTCACAAACGCTGTTCGTCCAGCCGCTGGTGATACCGCTCAACTCATCCGTGAAGCGTTCGGCATTCGCCGAACGATAAGTCGGCCTTCAAAAGTGACTTCCGGCACGGGGGTCTG
>JBDNFT010000597.1:0-2613 GCA_041689695.1 Planctomycetaceae bacterium
CCATCGACGACAATCGGCGGACAATCGCTGTTCGGCTGTTCAAAGCGAAGACTCGCGCCAAGTGGCCGGAGCGCGCTGACAAGATCGCCGATCGGACGCTGCCGCATGCGTTCGACGCCGTCCAGGCGATATGTGCCCTGACCTAATGCACACAGAGACGTCAAAAATCGGATACTTGTGCCGCTGTTTTCCAGCCACAAGTCAGCGGACTCAGCCGGAATTCGGCCGCCCAAACCGTGTACCGTGCAGGAACATTGATCGATATCCTGTTCGACAGTGAAACCCAGTCGCCGCAGACTTTCGACCATGACGCGTGTGTCCTGACTGTCCAGCACCCCCGTCATTTTTAACGGACCGCTTGCCAGCGCAGCCATCACCATCGCACGATTGGTGATACTCTTGGATCCAGGAGGTCGAATCACTCCACAAACAGGGGAAGTGACAGGCTGCATTTCGATAAACGTCATGAGTTTTTCTGCGGGACTGCTGAGGGAAAAATTTGCGATCAAGTGCCGGTTGTTTGGCGACACATCAACAGTTAGTAATTGTCCCGAAATAATATGCAGGTTTGCAAAATCTATGATGGACTTCCAGTCCGTCATTTTTCGGACGGACTGGAAGTCCATCCTACGGCGAATTACAGAAATTATTTCAGGACAAAACCTTAATAGGATTGTTTGGCATTGTAGCGGCGCAACCGTGACGTGTCGTATGACAGGCGAAAGACTCGAGCACGCAAGAGTTCAAGGCGAATCGGCATCGACCAACGCAAAAACATAATTTTGACAAAATGAATTCTGCAGAGGCGGCAAATCACCTGATTTGTCATTCATTTTGAGCTGAATCGGCACCAGGCGAATTTTCGACAACTGCCGCTCAATGTAACATTCATTTCCTGAATCAGAAGGCCGACACATCACGAAGCCAGCCCTGCGAAATTGCTGGAAACAGCATTCCGAACCACCACCCCCATCGGTATTGAATTATGCGAATTTCATATGCATTGCGACTCGTCGTTCGATTCTTTCTTTTACTTGCGGTCCACACAATCGCCAGTCACGCAAACGCTGCCGATCTCAAACTGCTCTTCATGGGCGACAATGGGCATCATCGGCCGGTGGATATGTTCCACGAAATTGCGCCGGCGCTCGAAAAACGCGGCATCGAAATGAAGTATACAGATCGCATGGAAGATCTGACTCCAGAGACTCTGGCGGGCTTCGATGGCTTGGTGCTGTATGCGAACATCGACAGGATTGAGGACGCTCAGGCGAAGGCCGTGCTGGATTATGTCGCAGGCGGCAAGGCATTCATTCCGATCCACTGCGCGACTTATTGCTGGCGGAATAATCCGGAGATCGTGAAGCTCATGGGTGGGCAGTTTCAGAAGCACGGCGCGCAGGTGTTTGGGACTCAGATTGCAGAGCCCACTCATCCCATCATGCAGAGCTTCAGCGGTTTTACAAGCTTCGATGAAACGTACATTCATCATCTGCACAACGAAGAGAATCGCACCGTTCTGGAATATCGCGTTGAAGGTGATCAGGCCGACGGCAACGATCGCGAACCCTGGACGTGGGTTCGAACTCAGGGCAAGGGTCGAGTTTTCTACACAGCATGGGGACATGACACGCGAACATGGTCGAATCCTGGATTCACGAACCTCCTTGAACGTGGCATTCGCTGGGCCTGCGGTGGTGATGTTTCTGTCGTTCCGGCGTTCACGGATCTCGATGCCTTCGCCGCACCAAAGATGACGGAACTGACGAAAGACGTAACGCCTTTTGAGTACGCTGAAGTCGGGCCGAAGATTCCGAATTACACGCCGGGTCGCCAGTGGGGAGTTCAGGGCGCTCCGAAGACCACGATGCAGTTGCCGCTGTCGGTTGAAGAATCGATGAAGCATTATTCCATGCCGAAAGGCATGGCGCTGCGGCTGTACGCGGATGAACGCAACTTCGAATCCAAGCCGATCGCGATGAACTGGGACGAACGAGGCCGCTTGTGGATTTGCGAAACGCTCGATTATCCAAATGAACTGGGCAAAAACCGCGACCGTATCAAGATCTGTGAAGACACCGATGGCGACAACATCGCCGACAAATTCACGATCTTTGCGGAAGGACTTTCGATCCCAACATCGATCATGATTTATCGCGGCGGCGCGGTCGTTCAGAACGCAACAGAAACGCTCTATCTGAAGGACACAAACGGGGACGACAAGGCCGACGTAAAGACAGTTTTGATTTCAGGCTGGGCGGCTGGCGATACGCATGGTGGTGTCAGCAATCTCCGCTATGGGCTTGACAACTGGATCTGGGGAATGCAGGGTTACAACGACAGCACTCCCGAGTTCAACGGACACAAATCTCAATCGTTTCGTCAGGGCTTCTGGCGATTCAAAATGTCTCAGGATGACCCGCCAGTTGTGACCGACCTGGAATTTGTCCGATCGACAAATAACAACACCTGGGGACTTGGGATCAGCGAAGAAGGACTGATCTTTGGATCAACCGCGAATCATAATCCAAGCACGTTTGTGCCGATTCCAAATCGCTACTACGAAAAAGTACGCGGCTGGGCGGCTCCGGACATCGGCACGATCGCCGACAC
>JBDNFT010000598.1:0-3806 GCA_041689695.1 Planctomycetaceae bacterium
GCAAAGACGCACAGGTTCAGCAGTTGTTGGCGAACAGAGAGGACGTATTTTCTGACTACAGCATGGAAGCGTTTCGCCACCATGTTGATCGGTCGTTCGTCGTGATCAAGGAACTGCCTTTTGCGGACGGCACGCGTTCCTTGTTCTGGCTGCAACCCAAAAACTGATCGTTGGCTGATTCTGTTTTGATACAGATTTTATGGGAAGCGTACGCGTCATGAAGTCTCTGTGGATCTGCTTCCTGCACATCGCGGCACTGAATTCATTCGCTGTCGCACAACCGATTCTTGATCGTTTGGGAGCAAACCCCGAATTCTTAAGACTCGAGGGTTATTCTGGAATTGCAGTCATATCATCTCTGCTCATCTATTTGCTGGCCGCACCGGTTTTCGTTGTTTCGGCAATCGCAATGTTGCGTTGGCTAAAGATGCCGAAGTCCGCGCAGTTCATGTTTGCGACCTCAGCAACGTTGTTATTTGCATTAATAATCAACCTTGCTCTGAGATGGCTCCAATGGCGTTTCAATCTGCGAGAAATTGGTGTGCCGGATTCTCTGCTGGCCGCGTTGAGTCTGCCGCTGGCCATCGGTGGAGCATGGCTGTATCGACGCTTTGAATGGCCGGGGCAACTACTCAATATCGCCGCAATCGGGATCGTATTGTTCCCCATCAGCTTCGTTTTTAAGCCAGCCATGCAGGCCGAAATTTTTGGCATGGCACCAAAAAGATCCGTTGGCACTCAAGCTGCGAACCCCGTGCCTATTGTTGTCGTCGCATTCGACGGACTGTGTGCTATGTCGTTGTTGAACGAGCAGCATGAAATCGATGCTGTCCGCTACCCTGCATTCGCGAAGCTTGCAAGGCATAGCAATTTCTACCGTAACGCAACATCGGTCCATTGTCGAACAACGCAAGCCATGCCAGCGATACTGACCGGGCAGCTTCCAGATGCGGCAAAAGTCAGTCCCGTGGAGAGTAACCATCCACAGAACCTGTTTGGGCTGCTGCACGATTCAGAGCAATTCGAGATGACCGTCTTCGAGCCACTCACTCGACTTTGTCCACCGGAACTTCGAGTTCGCGACAAACATTTGTCATCTGTTGAACAGACATTAGAACTGACGTTGATGCTGGCAAAAGTGTATCTCGCCACAACTTTGCCGGACGATTTTGACTTACTGCAACTTCACATCCCGCGAATCTGGTTCGGATTTGTACCGGACGAGCCCGGCACGCAAGCTCCATCGAAAGGCTTGATTGTCTACGGTTGGGATGGAGAGCACGACATTCAGATTCGGCATTTTGCCGAAACACTGGCGAAGTCGGACAAACCCCGATTGAACTTTCTGCATCTTGTCGTCCCGCATGATCCGTGGAGCCACCTGCCTTCCGGCAAAGAGTACATGCGCAACTCTCGGATATCTGACCGCACTGCAGGAGCGTTCGGGGAATGGGGTGAACTCTGGGGTCCCGATGAATTGATGGTCCAATATGGCTGGCAGAGATATCTGCTACAACTGCAATACGCCGACCGATGTCTTGGACGAATACTTGATCGTCTGGAAGCAATCGACGAATTTGATCGGTCTCTGTTAATCGTTGTCGCGGATCATGGGATGGCATTTGTTTCGGGGCAGGAACGACGAACACCAACCAACACTACTGTGGCTGATCTGATGTCAGTTCCATTGTTCATCAAACTCCCGGAACAAAATATTGGTCAAACCAGCGACATGAATGTTGAGACCATTGATGTCCTGCCGACAATCGCGGACATCATTAAGTTGCCACTCGCCGATGCGGTCGATGGAGAATCTCTGGTTGCTCCGAACTATCATGAACGACCTCGCAAGACGATGTATTTTGAAGGCGATCAGACGATCGTTGTTGATCCGGAGTTTTCGCAACGCTTCGACTCTGTCGATCGAATGGTTGCGATATTTGGTACCGGTGGACAAGACGATCGGTTGTGGAATCTGAATACAATCCCGGAACTTGTCGGAAAAGAAATCGCAGCCTCGAATATCGGACCCGCATCACAATGGACAATCAACCTGGAGCGAGGCGGAGAAAAGTACGATGCCACCAAGCCAGATTTCGTTCCATCGTATTACCTGGGTTCCCTTGAAGGCCCGGAGATCGGTTCGCCGGTACAGATCGCAATAGCAATCAACGGGCGAATCGCAGCGACAACTCGCACAAGTACAAATCCAGCAGCTCCGCGCGAGTGGACGGTGCTGTTGCGGGAGGAATTTTTCACTTCCGAAGCTTACACAGCACAGTTGTTTGAGATCGAACAGCGAAATGGATCGTTCGCCGTGCATGAACTGTTCATTCGTGATTCACGGTTACCATGATATTCCTAAGCTCCTTCGATCAAATAATCTATGACAAATTCACTGGTATTGTCGGTCGGGTAAGATTGCGCATGATAAATTGTTCTGCCTGTTCCAGTCGCAGCGAAGCAAATTGACCTACTGCCGGATTTGCCGGATTAAGCAAACGTGGCACTCAGGCGAACCTGAAGAATTGTCGATCTCACCCTGCATGTGATCCGCTGCAGGACGGATGTGAATGGAAGCGTTCCACAAATCTTCTTTTCACAACCTCAGCGCGTAAATGGCGTCGGGTTTTCCCCCAAACGTCTTAGTCATCCAGGAGGGATTGGGCCGGTGAAAATTCTACGCATATCAATGATGCTAGTGCTCGGTGCGGTAGCCGTCGCACACGCCAAGGCATCCGATTACGATGATCAGGAGACGATGGTCAATCCATCAGCCACTCCTGCATTCCTGACTTCGATGCCGACTGAGGAGACGTCCCTTTTCGAATCTGCCATCGCACAAAAGAATGTCGAGCTTGAGACTCGGATTCAGCGTTTGGAATCTCAGCTTAATCATGTTCAACAGTATTCAAATTCAAATTCCTACGGCATGCTTGAGCGACAGCTTCAGCAGCAGGATATTGGAACTGGTGGACTGTTTGGTTCAGTTGAAGTGATGTTTTTGAAACCACACCTCAGCGGTGCACCGGCTGCGTTTGCGAGTCAGGGAGCAGCGTCTAAAATAATCAATGGGACGTGGTTGCCAAACGTTCGATATGTACTCGGGTATCGAGGAGATTCCGGGCTGGGAGTCCGCGCTCGATATTGGTCATATCAACACACATTCAATTATGTACCCCCGTATCAGGCTCAAATTGCCCCGCCATTCACTCCAGCAGTCTTTGGAATTCGAATGGAAGCGATCGATACCGAAGTGACGCTCGATCGAAAGCTTCGGCACTTTGATATGCAACTCTCGGGAGGTATTCGCTACGGAAACCTCCAGTATCGAAGCGATGTGGCCACACTCTTCGGAGTTGGTACCGTGACCTTTGAAGGTATTGGCCCCACGATGTCCATTGGAGGACGACGTAATCTTGGCGACAGTGGAGTCAGCCTGTTTGGAAACCTCAGAGGCTCCCTATTGTTCGGAGGTATCAGAAACAATGCCCCGCTGGTTTCCATGCCTGCAGGAGACTTCAGCAACGAAGTGATGACGATCGCTGATCACCAAATGGGCATTGCATGGAATCGTAACCTGTCTTCCACGTGGCAATTTGAAGTTCGTACGGCGTGGGAAACACAATACTGGATGAGTTCGACACTCTCCGATGACGTCTACGGTATTGGTTCAAATCTGGCCTTGACGGGTCCGACGATTTCTGTTGAACTGCGTTACTAAACGCAGCGAAAGGAGGCAATCTCGATGGGATTTTTCAACCACATTGACTACGTGGAAATGACCGTACACTTTCGCTGCAACC
>JBDNFT010000599.1:0-2530 GCA_041689695.1 Planctomycetaceae bacterium
ATCGCGCTGCTGAATGAGTTGAATGTCAAATCGCTTCCGACATCCATGAGCTTTAGCGTGCGGTGTGATTCGGCAAACCTGGAATACAACGGGTCCTCGTTGAATGGCGTTTTTTCCCAACGCGGCAATTTGATTCGCCCCCGCTTTTATCGCATGCTGCTGGATATCCTGCGATTCAACAGAGAGGCTTCCGAAGTCTTGCGATCCGTTCCGATTTCGGGTGAAACTACCGTGGGCGAATTTCTGAAGCGAAACAATTATTCTCGTGAGTTCGCTGAGCACTATCTTTTGCCGATGGGTTCCGCGATCTGGTCGTGTCCTGTGGGAACATTTGAAACTTTCCCCATCCGATTCATCGTTGAATTCTACAAGAATCATGGCTTGCTGAGTGTGCGAAATCGCCCGACATGGCGCGTGATTCAAGGTGGTTCTAAAAGCTATGTGACTCAAATGGTGAAGCGATTTCAGGATCGTGTTTTCCTGAACACGCCGATTGAGAAAGTAGAACGCACTGCAAACGCCGTTGTTGTCACCCCAAAGAATAAACCGCTGGAAACTTTTGATCACGTTGTGTTTGGCTGTCATAGCGATCAGTGCCTGCGAATGCTGGCAGATCCGACACCAGTCGAACGATCCGTATTGTCCGAGTTTCCCTATGAACGCAACGTGGCTGTTCTGCATACCGACGAGTCCGTGCTGCCAAAGAAACGCCGCGCGTGGGCGGCATGGAATTACCTGCTGAATGAACGATCGTCGCCCAAAGATACCCATCCAGCGACCGTGACATATCAGATGAACATCCTGCAACATTTGAAATCACGCCATTCATTCAATGTGACTCTGAACAGCGACCAGAATATCTCCCCCAGGAAAGTCCTGAAACGCTTCGAATACGCCCATCCCGTATTCACTGTGCGTCGCGCGGCGGCGCAGGCTCGACATTCCGAGATGATCAACACGAATCGCACGTCGTACTGCGGTGCCTACTGGGGCAATGGGTTTCACGAAGACGGCGTTGTCAGTGCGATCCGCGTTTGTGATGCCTTGATAGCCAAGGAGGCGGTTTCGTGAGAAGCTGTCTCTACGAAGGCCACGTCGTGCATCGCCGGTTTGAGCCAGTGGAACATTCCTTTCGCTATCGTCTGTTTATGGTGTACGCAGATCTCGCGGAAATCGACACCGTTTTTGGTCGTCGAGGGTCCTGGTCAACTCGCTGGCCAGCGATCGCTCGATTTTGCCGCGCTGACTATCTAGGCGATCCGACTCGACCGCTAAGCGAAAGCGTTGCCGACCTGGTTCTTGAACGTACCGGAAAGCGTCCGGTTGGCCCAATCACTTTGCTGACGAATTTTCGATACTTCGGTTTTCGAATGAATCCTGTCAGCTTCTATTATTGTTTCGATGCCGCTGGTGAAGACGTTGAAACGGTTGTTGCGGAAGTCAGCAACACTCCTTGGAATGAGCGACATTGTTACGTCTTGAGCAGCTCAGGCCGCGACACAGATGCAGCGATGTCTGGTGATCATCGCGCTCGGCGGACTTCAAAACGGACGATGAAATTTGAGAATTCGAAAGAGTTTCATGTCTCGCCGTTCATGCCGATGAACATGACGTACCACTGGCAACTTTCCGCGCCGAGTGACCGGCTTTCCGTTGTTATCGAAAACAGCGTTATCGAAAAGCATCCTACCGGTCAAAAACGGATGACTGGCAAGCGATTTGATGCTGTCTTATCATTGACTCAGCGTGAGTTGACGTGGTGGCAGCGGACTCGCATGTTGCTCCGGTATCCGGCGATGACGTTGCAGATTTTTCTTGCGATCTACTGGCAGGCATTTCGACTGTGGCTGAAACGTGTACCATACGTGCCGCACCCAGAAAAATCGCCCCTGCAATATCCCTGAATAAACCAATACACTCCACGACAGAAAAGTTAACTTCATGAGTACAGCAGTTGCCAGTGAACAACTTCAATCGCTATCGAATAGTCGTGACTGCTCATTCGCGCTCTCGAAGTCCGGCTGTCGAATTCTGCGCCGGTTGTTCCTGAAGAGACTCGACAGTCTGGCGGACGGCGAAATCAAAATTATTGATGCTCTCGGCACGGCGACACTTGGGCAAAGCAGCGACCTGCAGACAACATTACATGTTCACAAAACGGCGTTCTTCCGACACGCAGTTCTGGGTGGAAGTCTGTCAGTTGCCGAATCGTACATGCGTGGCGACTGGGACTGCGATGATCTGACATCTCTGTTCCGCATCTTTGTACGTAACACTCCAGCCATGGATCGCCTCGATAGCGGAGTGTCGCGCATCACGGGAATCTTTAATCGACTCTATCATCGCTGGCACGCGAATAGCAAATCAGGAAGCCAGCGTAACATTCACGCGCATTATGATCTGGGGAATGATTTCTTTAAGCTGATCCTCGATGACACGATGGCGTATTCCAGCGGCATTTTTCTTAAGCCTGACAGCACGTTGCAGGAAGCATCAATCGAGAAAATGGATCGCCTTTGCAGAAAACTCC
>JBDNFT010000600.1:0-1916 GCA_041689695.1 Planctomycetaceae bacterium
CGAAATCGTGGTGGAGTCTTGAACATGCACCTCGTTGAAAAGGTCCTTGGACTCGCTGATCTTCAAGTTGAAAGCAAAAATGCGCTTACTTCGTTTTTGCCATTCAGGAAGGGAGGCAAGGAGTTTGAATATGGAGTCGTCGGGGGCAGTGTGTTGTGCTCACTGGTTGGTAAACGCTCAAAAAAGGGATTCTCGCTGGAGGCGTTTAAAACAACCTGCCTCGAAAGATTGAAACATCGCCTGAGTGAAAGTCACGTTGTCGACGATCTTCAACGCATGTATTTCGACGGCGATGCATTGTTGAATCGTTCTGCGCGATTTCTTCTATTGAAGGGAGCGACGGGCGAGAACGCATCAACAAAACATTTGACCGAGATTTTCGGCGGGTTTGTAAGTCCAGACTCCAGCGCAACGTTCGAAGGGTCAGCAACCTTCATTGAAAAGCTTTTCATTGATGTGCTCGACGAAAACCTCAAGGAACAACCAGTCAAGCGAACAGAAACCCCCTATTTGCCGTTCGTAGCGGATTGCTTTCAAAACGATTTGTTGTTTCTCGTCAGTCACGCCGACTATCTGATGGCCAATTTCGAGCCGTTTTTTGAACTCTATAATGTTATCTACTGCACACAGCTCGCGTTGAACATTACGCACTGGAAGACTGGTGCTAGTCCGGTCGCTCGCCCACTTTATTTTATTCTGGACAACGAGCGATTTAGCAGTGAACGCACACAACTCACGACATTCGGCTTCAAGCCTCTTGAGACTGCGGTTTCACGAGTCTTCCCGAGACTTTCGGCGTTGGAGTACCTGAACGATGGCACCACGATGCCGGCAGAACCCCTCTGGGCATTCGCAGCCTCCTTGCTGAATTCGCCAACGGATCAGCAACAATTAGCCGCCAAAGCCGTCCGAGAGTTCTCGACAAGATTTCAGCAAGATCGCGTGGTGAGACCGAAGCATCCTGACGGAGACACCGTGATTGATGCGTTGGATCTCTTGCTTCACTATTCAGAACTGCAATTTGCAGAAGGTACCGGACGACACCGCGTCCAGATGCAGTATGTCGAAGCATTTGAGAAAACAGTTGCCCAGAACTTTATTCAAGCCAGAGGACGCGCTGGAAAAGTTCTCGTCATGAATCAGGATTTTGTGCTGTTGCTCACAAACCTTGCGATTGGAAATCGGGCGCGCCTGCGTTTTCAGGAAGTCATTAAGGAATTCCAGAATCGCGGCTTCTATTTTGACAAGCATTCACAGCAAACATTGATCAGCTTTTTCGAACGCGTTGGTAACGTAGAACGACTGAGTGACAGCGGAGACGCGGTTTATGTCCGTAGTACCATTTGAGCAGTTTCTTCTTCAACGCTTGGCGAATCAGCTACGGGATCGAATCACCGCTGGGCAAAGATTCCAGTTTCGATCACCCGATTTTGCCAATACGAGATCACTACAACAACAAGCAGAGACAACCGCCGAAGGTCATGTGCAGCTTGGTAATGTCGCTCTACCATGGTTTCAGGTGGGAGATGTGCGACTGATTTGTGTGGCACACTCTGAAGGGACAGATGATGCAGCTGTCGGTTACAATGAGAATTACATTGCGATGCTGCGAGATAAAGTCGCGGCGCAGGCTGCTCCGTTTGAGCAAAGTGCATTGCTCATTGTGCACAACAGTCTGCTCGACACAATTCTGAATAGTGCAATAGATCTTGGTGCAAGCGGTGCTCCATGGAATGCCAGAACTGTTTGCTCTGACCTTGTCGTTCAAGCCCAAACTGGAAAGAAGTCGGCCCTCGTTATCAAGTGTCTTCTTGAATGGCAGGCAACTCAGATTGAAGAGGAGCAAAGCAGCGCCTTTGCATTCAGGCAGTCATACGCATCATTGTCCAGGCAGCAGGATCCAGATTTTCCTTCTC
>JBDNFT010000601.1:0-1779 GCA_041689695.1 Planctomycetaceae bacterium
GGCGGATGCGAAGTCTTCAAGACCTCAAGTCACTCCGCCGCTTCCGGAGCCGTGGATGGAGGGCGTTGCTCGCCGTTTGCCGCAAATGGCAGAGATTGCAGCACAAGCCAGCGAATTCTCATCCCGGCAACAGCACAAGGCCGCTTTGGCATTGTATGAGCGGCTCATGAGAATCGAGGATCGCAACTCTCGTGCAGCCACCGCCCATGCTGCGGAGTTGATGAATGGAGGAAATGTTCCGCAAGCGTTGGAAGAAATGAAGAAGGTTTGCAAGGAGTTCCCACAGGATGCTTTGGCGTTCAGAACTCGAGGTGCGATCGAGTTCCGGGTTGGTGACATCCCTGCCGCCATCGAGTCATTTGATGAGGCCGTGCAACTCAAGCCTGATTTTGTCGATGTTCATCGAGCCTTGCTCTTGATTTTTCAACTTCAAAAGCAGACCGATCGGATCGAGGCTCAGTTCAGAATACTGCTTGCGCTGCTGCCGGCCGATGACGAACTCCGGGAGCACTTTGCAACGTTTCAGTGTGATCGTGGCCAGCAACAGGATCGGAACTAAGAGCTGGTAACGTAACGCACATAGGACTTGGCTGACGATTCAACTGTTCAACCCTTTTGCCTACACCGTCTGTTGCAGGCACCTATTTCGAAGGGGTGGCGGTCTCTTGGATGATCAGAGTGTCTTCGATATCGACATTTTCGAGAATTTGAATGATCCCGGAGGGCCAGCGAATTTCTACCCCGACCACAGAGGTGGCCTGTCCCAGTCCAAAGAACTGCCTCGGGTCGCTGGAGGACGCGTAGCTCCCACCGGACTTCACCAGTCGAATCATATGAGGCTGATCGGCAGTCGTCTGAACCCGGATCAGCGCTCCGACCGCATCGCGACTGCTCTTTATCCCGATCAGCCGAATCACAAGGGAGTTGTTGATCCCGGATTCGTTGGACAGAACAGTCATCGGTTCGTTCACCAGTGAGATAGCGAGATCCTGGTCTCCATCGTTGTCCAGGTCGCCTGCAGCGACGCCTCGTCCCATGTGGGGCGTTCGCATGTACTCTCCAGCTGCGGCGGCGACGTTTTGAAACGACGTGCCAGATTCGTTCTGAAACAGCAGAGGCGGTTGTCGTAATGGAACATTCGTTGGGTAATAAATAACGTGGCCGTTTGACACAAAGACGTCTTCATCACCATCTCGGTCGAAGTCGAAGAAGACCGTGCCCCAGCCAACGGCGAGCCCACCGACGGAAGTCACTCCAGTAGAGCGGCTGACATGCTGGAAGAAAAAATTGCCTTCGTTTCTGTACAGAGCAAAGCTCTCGCGTTCGTAGTTAGAGACCCAAATGTCGGGACGTCCGTCGCGGTTGTAATCTCCTACATCCACCCCCATGCTGCCGTCGGGCGTGCCAGAATCACTCAGACTTGTTCCACTCCGTGCCGATGCGTCTTCCAAATGACCATCGCCCTTGTTCCGGTAAAGGAAGTTGGCGACGTTGTCGTTTGCCACGTAGATATCGATATGACCATCAAGGTCCACATCAGCCATCAGAACTCCCAGCCCCTTGCCGTCATTCCGGAGCGGAATCGTGGCACTGATATCAGCGAAAGTGCCATCTCCGTTGCTCTGATAGAAAACATCCGGCAACGGTTCAAATCGCCGTGGCGGACATACGTCGCGCCGACTGGGTTCGGGGCCTGGGCAAATCGGATTGTTGTTCAGTGACCAGTCGACATAATGTGCCACATAGAGATCCGGATTCCCATCGCCATTCACATCGCCC
>JBDNFT010000602.1:0-2441 GCA_041689695.1 Planctomycetaceae bacterium
AAAGTCGGCGGCCGTCCGCCAAACATTGCCGGGAGCCTCGGATTCACCCACAGCCCCCATCACGTAGTATCGCACGGCAGGTTCTTTTTGGACGCCGGTATCCTTGCCCTTTAACCAATAGTCGAACCAGCGAATCATGTGATCGCGTTCCGGCCAGGTCGCGTTCACCGGGTACTCGAGTTCTCCGACTTTGCTGCCTTTGTTCAGTCGACCGTGCAGCCACGGGCCGATGATTAACTGCTGCTTGCCCCGCGAGCTGTCTCCGCCATGATGCTGCCGACCCTGAAAGCTGGCAATGGAACCCTGATTCATGAAGTCATACCAACTGCCGATCGTGAAACATGGCACGTTCATTTTGTCGAAGTGCAGCGAACAATCCTCGTCTCGCCAGTAGTCGTCATAGTGAGGATGCGTCATCCATTCTTCCAGCAAGCGATCATTGTCTGCCGGCACACGACAGTTGTTGGCCAGTGATTTGAATCGCGACGGTCGATTCGTCCCGCCAATGCGATAGCCTTCTTGGAACAGGCTGAGTCCCGTGTCGACCATGTATTGCGCCGTCAAATGCGGTGGCTGCGTGATCGCCAGAAAGTTCTGGGCATATCCCGCCTGTGAACTTCCAAACGTCCCGACCTTGCCTGCGCTCCACGGCTGAGTTCCCAGCCATTCGCAGGTGTCGAATCCATCTTTGAGTTCGCCCCAACCCAACGCGCGGTATCCAACCCACGTGCCTTCCGACTTGTGGGTGCCGCGATAATTGACCATTGCGACAACATAACCGGCTTCCGCCAGGCTCGCGGCCGCTTTCCGCGTTCCTGCTCCGCTGATGTCGGCGTAACGTTGTTCAAACAGCACTGGCCACGGACCATCACCTTGTGGGAAGTACAGATACGAAGACAAATGCTTCCCGTCCCGCATGGGAATCATCTGATGTTTCTCAGTGATTGTTCCGAGATTGATGTCCTGAAAAGCGATCGCTGTCTGATTCTGGAAGACAACGCCAAGGATGATGCTGACGAGCATGATTCGCATATCGTTTTCCTTTAATTCCGGGCACGTTCGACGGCAGCGAGGATTTCCTGTTCGATTTCGGGCAACGGTCGAAGTGGTTCGGAAGGGTTTTCGACCGGTGTGACTTGATTCGTTGAGGCGTCCCAATGCACCGGCCCGAATTTGGCGGGTGCTGTGTTTTGCGTCAGAATGTTTCCAAGGGCGTCGTGCTTATTGAAATGCCAGAACTCAAACGGGAAATGCATGAAGCCGTGAGCCTCCATCATGGCCGTGATTTCGAGTCGATTCTTTGTTGCTGCGGGCTCCACGAACGGCGACCGCATCGGAGTTCGTTCGCTCATTTCCAGATACTTATTGCCACGCCAGACTTCAGTACCATCATCGCGGCTAAAGACGGAGATATCCACCGCCGTGCCGGACATATGCGTGCCCACCTTCGGGACATTGGCGACCAGCACGGAGCCTCGACGAAATATGACTTCGACCGGTGGAATCGTGCCACCGTTTTCCCAAATGCACTTTTTCAGGATGGCATCAAAGATTTCTGGCTTCGCTCCAAGTTGCCTTTGCATCGCAAGTGAGCGGTATCCGTCTTCGATTTTCAGAATCCACCCGCGTTGATTCATGTCGTGGGCGATGGCGATGATGTCCTTCACCAGACTCTCACGCAGAAAGAAGATGCGGTCGAATTCGCCCGCGATCTTTGATTCCGAGAACAGCATTTCTACACCACCGGCGACGGCTGCGTCCTTGAGCGATGCAAACTCTTCGCAGCATTCCTGGACCGGAAAGGTCTCGATTTGCTGAACAAGCTGATAGCCGAGTTCCAACTGTTCGGCCCAATAACGGCGGCGGGATTCTGGATCGTTGTTTTCAGTCAACGGTATGGGTCCTGATGGTAGAGTCGGGACTGCCGAAACGCTGATTTGCTCCAGGTTTTTGGCAATCGATAGCCAGAAATCGACTTAGATTCTTTTCAAGCAGGTGGCTACTGTCGGCAAACGACCGTCCAATGTCTACTCTCGGCCCGGAATTATCGCACCAGGAATCTCAGCCGCGGATTTCGGTAGGTCTTCTTTGCCGAGGAGGATTTTCAAATTGCTGCAAGGCAAACCACCGAAGCTGTCGATCTTCCAGCGGCCAGGGCACACCGCTCAGCACCGTCTGATCGGCAAACACCTGATCCAGCGAACTGCTGTCGAAGTACTCATGCTGAATGGCACCGATCGCATTCAGCACGGCGACAAGTTGATCGCCGTCATAGACGTAGTTTTCCACGACCGCCGTCTGTAGGTCCTTTCTGCCGGAAAGGACTTCGCGACTTGTCGCGACCCGCGACCATGCCCACGTTGATCACTGGACAACGCGACGCCGTTGAGCGAACGTCCGCACTTGGGTTCGCCTTACGGCGAAAGTCCAGCCCGGCAGGC
>JBDNFT010000603.1:0-3696 GCA_041689695.1 Planctomycetaceae bacterium
CTTCAGAAATCCGCAGTCTCGCTTTGGAAAGACTCGCCACAGTCCGAGCCGCAGTTGCTGCACCAGTGGCTGTCGATCTCATGTCGGCATTGCCGGAAGGCGAATCCGCCGCCAGCGTGGCCCGTGCAATTTTGAGCGACAAAGATGGCACCAAATTGTTGACTCAGGCGCTCGCCGGCAAAACGTTGCGAGCTGACGTAGCCCGTGATGTGCTGCGAGTCCTGCGAGAATCCGGACGCACGGATTCTGACCTCGAAAACGCACTCCGAACAGCGGGCAACATCATGAGTCGCAAAGCATTGACTGACGAGGAACGTACAGCATTGCTGATGAAAGTATCGACCACGGCAAAAGCGTCCGATGGCGAACGTATCTACCGTACCGAGCAACTGGGATGTCTCAAGTGCCACGCCATCGGCGGCGCTGGAGGCATGGTCGGTCCGGACATGATCAGTCTCGGTGCCAGCGCACAGCCAGACTATTTGCTGGATTCGTTATTGAATCCAAACGCCAAGGTCAAAGAGAATTACAATACGACAGTCGTGGCAACAGTGGATGGGCTGGTCGTTGCTGGGGTGGTGATTCAAAAGTCTGAAAAGTCGCTGACGCTGCGTACTGCCGAGAATAAAGTCGTGGAGATTGCGATCGAGCTGATCGAAGAACAGACTCAAGGCGTGTCGCTGATGCCGGAAGGATTGGTCGATGCACTGACTGACGACGAGATCGCATCTCTTGTGCGTTTCCTTTCGGAACTCGGACGGACGCCGGAATACACGCTTTCGAAAAATCGAATCGTGCGCAGTTGGCAGACTGTCACGCCGACAGCGGATGCCTACACGCAGCTTTATCGAACAAGCTTCAGTCAGGTTGCTGCCAATAATCCTGCGTTTACCTGGAGTCCTCGCTACACAACCGTCGTCGGTTCGTTGCCAATCGACGCCGTGCCGATGTTCAAGATCCGCGAAGAAAACGTCGGCTTCGCCCGTTGCGAGATCAACGTCACAACGCCAGGAAAAATTGGCTTCCGATTGAACTCAGTCGCTGGCCTTGAAGTACGCATCGACGGCGTACCAGTGGAAGCCGCAGCAGAGTTTTCACCAACGCTGTCTGCGGGTACTCACGCAGTCACCGTCACGATCGAACAAGAAAAACGTACTGAGCCATTGCTGCTGGAACTCGTCGATGTCACAAACGGCGGAAATGCAGAGTTGGTGAATCGGTGATACTGGTCGAACAATGTGACTGGCAGGCGAAATATTCAACGTAAAGGGTTTCAACGCAAAGGCGCAAGAGCGGAAAGAGGACGAACAGGAAGTCCGTTGAGACGACTTACAGCACCGCAATTTTTCTTTGCGCCCTAGCACCTTTGCGCCTTTGCGTTGAAAAATAGTATCCCGAGCGGATTGTATCGACCACCGTCAGCGGCGACGATTGAACCGTTAATGCGTTTCATTCGCGTTGAGTGAAGATTCAATACTGCAAATTAAATTCCATCGGAGAACGACCATGAACGAAAATGAATTGAGCAAAATCATTGTGACGTGTGCGATTGAAGTCCATCGTACACTTGGAGGGCCAGGTTTGCTCGAAAGCGTTTACGAGGAAGCAATGGCATGGGAACTGGCTGATCGCGGGCTCCAAGTCGAACGGCAGCAGGCTGTACCCATTATGTACAAAGGCCATGCCCTCAGCACTCCGCTCAAATTTGATATTCGAGTCAACGGACTTGTGCTTGTCGAATGTAAAGCGACCACGGAATATAACAAAATATTTAATGTGCAATTGCTTACCTATTTGAGACTGCTGAAACTGAAACTCGGGTTGGTTGTCAACTTCGGTGAGGAACTTGTTAAAAACGGAATTCATCGCGTCGCAAACGGCCTTAGCGATTAAGGATTGAACGGCGGGCGAAGTTTTCAACGCAAAGGATTTCAACGCAAAGGCGCAAAGGCGCAAGGGCGCAGAGAAGGACGGGAACACTAAGACCGATGAGACGACTTACAGCACCGCAATTTTTCTTTGAGCCCTAGCACCTTTGCGCCTTTGCGTTGAAAATACGTTCATGCAACTTAAACACGAGACTGCTCGTGGACGATAACACGGTTTTCGTGATGCTGACTAACTTGTTGTACTCGCCAAATCTCGGCTCAGAAGGATTGTTTCGATGAAACGACGTTACTTCCGCATGATTCCAGGTTTCTGGCTTCTGCTATTGATGACCGGCGTATTCTTTCCAGCTAATGCTGCTGAGACGAACTCAGGTGGCCAGCAGTCACCTCCGAACATCGTCGTCATCTTTATGGATGATATGGGATACGCTGACATCGGGCCGTTTGGCGGTGACAAGTCGTTGACCCCACACCTGAATCGGATGGCAGAAGAAGGACGCAGGTTTACCGACTTTTATGTCAGCCAGGCCGTGTGTTCGGCATCTCGCACAAGTCTGCTGACTGGTTGTTACAACGTGCGAGTCGGCATTGAAGGAGCTCTGGGGCCAGCGGCGAAAATCGGGATCAGCGCTGATGAAGTCACGCTGGGCGAACTCTGCAAACAAAAGAACTATGCCACAGCCTGCTTTGGCAAATGGCACTTGGGACATCACGAACAATTCCTGCCGCTGCAGAATGGCTTTGATGAATACTTCGGACTGCCATACAGCAACGATATGTGGCCGTTTCACCCGGAAGTGCTGCACCTGTCGATGGAAGAACGTCTGAAGCGTTGGCCGCATCTGCCGCTGATAGATGGCAACAAAACTGTCAATCCTCAGATGACCGGCGACGATCAGAAACTGCTGACGACTCAGTACACCGAACGAGCGGTCAATTTCATCAATCGCAATGCGGACGAGCCATTCTGTCTTTATCTCGCGCATTCGATGGTGCATGTGCCATTGTATGTGTCAGAAAAATTCGATGGAAAAAGCGGCAAAGGTTTGTTCAGCGATGTCATCATGGAGGTTGACTGGTCCGTCGGTCAGGTTCTGGATGCGTTGAAGCGAAACAAGATCGATGAGAATACTTTGGTGATCTTCACTTCCGACAACGGCCCATGGCTTAGCTATGGCGACCACGCGGGTTCCGCTGATCCCTTGCGAGAAGGCAAAGGAACAATGTTCGACGGCGGTTGCCGAGTCCCGTTCATCGCGCGCTGGCCGGGAAAAATCCCAGCGAACACCACTTGCACGGAACCGGCGATGACGATTGATATCTTTCCAACCGTTGCGCGACTCATCGGGGCGGAACTACCAAAGCACAAGATTGACGGCAAAGATATCTGGTCTTTGCTGTCCGGTGAAGCAGGTGCGAAGTCGCCGCAGGAGGCCTACTATTTCTATTGGGGCCACAACCTGCATGCCGTACGAAGCGGTAAATGGAAACTGCATCTGCCGCACGAATACCGTACGCTCAACGGTCGCCCCGGTGGGACCGGCGGAATCCCTGCGAGATACGAAGCAGGCAAAATCGAACTGGCTTTGTTTGATCTCGAATCGGATGTGGGCGAAGAGCGCGATGTGGCCGAACTGCATCCGGACGTTGTTGCGCAATTGCAGGCCCTGGCGAAATCGATTCAGTCAGAACTCGGCGAAGGCAAACAGCGAGGCAGCGGACAACGTGAAGTCGGACGGCTGATCGAATGATTAGAACGTTCTCGCACCTCTTCAACGCAAAGGTGCAAAGGTGCAAAGGTGCAAAG
>JBDNFT010000604.1:0-7761 GCA_041689695.1 Planctomycetaceae bacterium
GTGTGTTGGTTTTGGGTGGGGCGAATCGCAAATCGGTGACGATCCACTGGTTGGCTTTAATGCGATTCGCCCGCTGTTTGAGAAAACAGCCGACGGCCAGGAATTCCATACATCGCCGGCGCGACGCGGCTACTTTAAAGAGGTCTCGTTTGCTGCGACAAAGCCCGATGACGAATTTCGGATCTTTGTCTTCGGTGGCTCAACGGTTCAAGGCAATCCGTTTTCGATTGAGACAAGCTTTCCGACGTATCTGCAGATTGCTCTCGATGCAGCCGATGCGTCGCGAAACTGGAAAGTCGTGAACTGTGGCGGCGTTTCGTATGCCAGCTACCGTCTGCTGCCAGTCATGCGTGAATGTCTGGAATATCGCCCTGATCTGTACGTTTTCTGCGGTGGCCACAATCAATTCCTGGAGCACATTTCATTCGAAGACGTGCGGGAATCTGCGGCTGTCACTGCTCCTTCGTTGTCGGTGCTTAATCACCTCAGGAGTTTTCGGATACTCCAGCGGACGTTGAAAGGTTCTGGCCATCAGAAAGTAGATCTTGCTCGGGAGGCCGGTGTCAGCCGTGCGATCCTTCCTGCTGAAGTCAACACGATGCTCGATCAGCACGATGGCATGGCGAACTATCATCGCGACGACAAACTTGCGTCTCAAATTGCGGCGTCGTTCGCCGGAGATTTGCGATCGATGTCCAGGCTGAGTCGCGAAGCCAACGTCGCGTTACTGTTTGTTCTGCCGCCGTCCAACCTTTGCGATTGCCCTCCATTTAAGTCTGAATTTTCTGATACAACGTCAGCCGAGGTTCAGTCACAAATTATTACTGATCTGAAGCAGGCGCGGCAACTGGCAGCGAACGATTTGAGTCAAGCGATCGCGATAGCTCAACGCGTCACTGCCAAAGATCAGCGGTACGCGCTGGCCTGGTACGAACTCGGGCAGTTGCAATTGACAGCGAAGGACTTTTCTGGCGCAGCGTCCTCGTTGCGGAGAGCAAAAGACGAAGACATTTGCCCGCTGCGAATTACTACGCCGCTGGAGAACGGGATGCGAGATGTCGCATTGCAGGAATCCGTGCCGCTGATTGATGCCGATGAACTTCTGACGCGTCGCTGTAAAAACGGAATCGCTGGCGACGGCGTCTTGGTGGATCACGTTCATCCATCGTTTCGTGGGCATGAAGATATTGCTGTGGCGATTGCCGACTGGATGATTTCCACGGGTTTGGCTACTGCATCCAATGTCGCATGGAAAGAGGATGCGGTCAGCGAATGTCGTGATCAGTTGTCAAAGCTGGATGATTTGTATTTTCTTCGCGGGCAGCGGGCACTTCGAAGTCTGCGGCTGCGGGTAGCGGGACGACACATTGAAACTCCGATGGTGCCTCGGGACGCAGAAACGGCAAAATCAGCAGAATCTCGCTGAAAGCGATCGGCAGTGGGCAACTGAAACTCGGAAGAACATCGAAGTCCGGTTAGACTTCCCGGCCAAGAGATAACTTTCCAAATCGTATCAACGAATTTTCTGTGAACTCCTCAATGATCGTCAAACTCGGCCCTTGTCGTCTCGAACTGATTCAGGGCGATATTACTCAACAGCATGTCGATGCAATCGTCAACGCAGCCAATGCCGCTCTGGCTGGAGGCGGGGGTGTTGATGGTGCGATTCACGATGCGGGCGGACCTTTGATTATGAAAGAAACCGCCGAGAAATATCCTGAAGGTTGTCCTACCGGAAGTGCGGTGGCGACGGCGGCTGGTGACTTGCCGTCGAAATATGTTTTCCATGCTGTTGGTCCAATCTGGAAAGGCGGACGGCAAGGCGAACCGGAACAACTTGCCATGGCATGTCGTGCGTGTCTGCAATTGGCGGTTAAGCATAACTGTGCCAGCATTGCGTTTCCCGCGTTGAGTGCTGGTGCGTACGGGTATCCGATTGATTTGGCAGCAGCGAATCTGGTCAAGACAACAATGGACTTTGTTCGCTGGCATCAGAAACCGTCAGTCGTCAAGTTCGTACTTTTTGACCAGGGGGCATTTGGCGCATTCGCGCGTGCGGTGGAGGAAGTGGTGCCACGATGATTGAGCCGTCGATTCGGAACTTCACGGCATCGGATGGCTATAAAATTCACTTTCGACATTGGAGGTCTCAAACACCACGCGGCATCGTCATCGCGCTGCATGGGATTCAAAGTCACTCCGGCTGGTACAAGGCGTCGTCACGAGCGATGGCGGACGCTGGATTCGATGTGTATTTTGCGGACCGACGAGGTTCTGGTTGGAATGGTTTTCAACGTGGCCATGCGACGCACGGCATGCGGATCATCAACGACGTTCGTGCTCTGGCGGCCCTTGCAAAGGATGAGCAACGAGAAAATTCAAATGACGTCTTGTCGCTACCGGTAATCCTGATGGGGATTAGCTGGGGCGCTAAAGTTGCTGCCGCTGCGGTATCGTTATTTCCGTCTGAGTTTCAAAGGCTGGCGTTGTTGTATCCCGGCCTTGAGCCGCGCCTTCGCCCGAATGCATGGCAGCGATTTCGACTGAAGCTCGCCCGCCGATTTGAAGTCATAAAGACTGACATCCCGATTCCGTTGCGATCTCCCGAATTGTTTACTGATACACCGAAGTGGCGTCAGTTTATTGCCGAAGATCCTCTGGCGCTGCATGCCGTCACCAGCAGCTTTTTGAATACCGGGAAGGATCTTGACGACATTGTTGCGTCACACGCTGCACGAATTCAGTGCCCGGTTTTGCTAATGCTTGCTGGTCGAGACAAGATTATCGACAACGCGAAAACTCGAGCGAGAGTCGCTTCATTTATGACCAATGATTTCACATCCCTCTGTTACCCAGATGCCTGTCATACGCTGGAATTTGAGCCCAATCCTGCCGCGATTTTTTCGGATCTGACTGAATGGCTGCGAACGAGACCAACCGGCGGCACTCATCGAGAGGATTGCCGATAGAGCACAATGCTCTTACACTTCCCTGCACTGGAGTTCAACCTTTAGCCTGCGTCGGCTCAGTTGCGGTTTGAGAACTGAATCGCAGCAGCCTAAAGGCTGGACTCCAGCGAGCGACCACTTGCCTGCCGAAAATCAACGTAACAAAAGTACAAGAGCAACCGAATGTTGGAACGACGCGAGCTTTTTCCGAATGTTATTGAACTCAATTTTCAGGCCCGTCGGCGTCTGGGATGTTGTGTCTATCTGATCTATTCCGGGTCCGACTGGATGCTGCTGGATATCGGATACGAAGACACCGTTGACGAATTGATCGATCTGATTCGTCAACTGGATTTTCCTCTTGCCAACTGCAAGTATCTGGTGGCGACTCACGCAGATGCAGATCATGTTCAGGGATTTCAAAAAGCAAAAGAGATGCTGCCCGGTTCGCAATTGATTGCCCATCCGGAAGCGAAGCAGATTCTGGAGTCAGGAGATCGAATCGCATCCTTTGCAGAAATCCCGGCACAAGGGATTTCAATTGAAATGCCAAAATTCGTGTTCGATCAGGAGATTTCCGAAGGCACGGTCCTGCAACTTGGCGATTTGAAGCTTCAGGTCTGGGACACGCCTGGTCATGCCGTTGGACAATTGTCATTTCGCTTGAACAATCTGTTGTTCTCTGGCGACAATATCTTTCGCGACGGCTGCGTCGGAAGTATCGACTGCCACCACGGTTCGGACATTCCTGCGTTCATGGAATCGCTCAAGCGTATCCAGGCAAGTAGTGTGGAATGGTTGCTGCCGAGCCACGGTCCGGCGTTCCGCAATGATCGCAAACTGTTGCAATCGGCAATTGATCGACTGGACCGATATCAGCACATGGCCGACTTCGGTACTTGTGCTGTGGATTGGCCACTGCTGGATGAATGGGAAGCGGAACTTGCGAAGGGGACGCATCCCACAACGAATGCTTGAATTGGGAATTTCATAAACTCTCGTTCCGAGGCTCCTGACTGGGAACACACTGCTCTGGAGGCTCCTGCCTCCCGGTTCCTCGCTGGAGGCAGGAGCCTGCCGTGCATGGCGTTCCAGGGCTGGAGGCTTGGCACGAGTACAATCCGTCCTACGTCATAGAAAGACTCACGCAACCATGTCACGCACATCTCGACGATCATTCATGGCATCTGCCGCTGCGGCCGGAGTTGCATTTAGTTTTCCATCCGTTTCCAAAGCCGCGATGGCGAACGATGCCGTCCGATTGGGATTCATCAGTTGTGGGGGGCGCGCTAACGAATTGATGGGTGCATTTTCGCCGATCAAAGGCGTTGATGTTGTCGGCTTATGCGATCCGGACTCAGCGCGGCTGGGGAAGACGGCGGAACGATTCCATGAAGCGAGGACTTACAGTGATCTTCGCAAGCTGATCGACGACGATACTGTTGACGCCGTAGTTGTTGCGACCTGCAATCATTGGCATTGTCTGGCTGCCATCTGGGCGATGCAGGCTGGCAAAGATGTGTACGTCGAAAAGCCGCTGTCACATAGTCAGTGGGAAGGCGAACAGACCGTGAAGGCGGCACGCAAATACAGTCGCATCTGTCAGGTGGGGACTCAGCAGCGTTCCGATCCGATGCAGGCGGAGATCAAAAAGTTCCTCCATGAAGAACAGGGAATCGGGAAACTATTGTCGACTCGCGTCAATCGTTTCGGCGTGCGCGGGCCAATCGGCAAGCGAACAGAAACGCTGCCAATCGAAAAGTCTATCGACTACGATCTGTGGCTTGGCCCTGCGGCTGACAAACCAATCTTCCGCGACAAGCTGCAGTACGACTGGCACTGGGACTGGAACACAGGCTCCGGTGAAATGGGCAACTGGGGCGTGCATGTTCTCGACGATGTTCGCAACAATGTGTTTCAGGACAAAGTGACATTGCCGAAACGAATCCTTGGTGGTGGCGGTCGAGTCGCATGGAACGATGCCGGCGAAACTCCGAACGTTCATTTTGTTTACTTTGATACTGGTGTGATGCCTGTCGTGATTGGTTTGAGCAATCTCACTGCTGGACCGAAAGAAATAAAATCGCCAGGTCATCCCGGACCGGGCAGTGGCTACATTGTGTATGGCGAAGGCGGCCGTTTCGAAGGTCAGCGTGGAAACGGGACGGCATTCGACAAAGATGGCAAAGTCTTGAAGAAGTTCAAAGGCACCGGCGGAATGGGTTTGCATCAGGCCAACTTCATCAATGCCGTTCGTAGCCGTCAGCAAACATCGCTCAACACCGACGTCGAAATCGGACATCATTCCACAGGCTGGTGTAACCTTGCCAACATCGCGTTTCAAGCGGGCGGCAGGTTTAGCCATGAACCGTTGATGAGCGTTGATGTTGATATCTGGCAGTCGCTGCTGAAGGAGATGCACGATCACCTTCAGGCCCATTCGGTCCCACCGGAGAGTGCCGATTTGCGCGTGAGTGCGATGCTGGAGTTTGATCCTGCATCGGGTCGTTTCACTGGTGAAAACGCCGAAGGTGCTAACAAATGGATTCGTCGAGAATACCGCAAAGGATTTGAAGTACCCGAGATTTCATAAATCGCCTCAGCAGATTTTACCTGCATTACATTTTGACACAGAACAGCCATCTCATGATTCCAAATCAAATCTCCCCGCCACAGCGAATCCTCATGGGACCTGGCCCCAGCGACATCCATCCCAGCGTCCTTGCAGCGCTGGCAGCACCGACTGTCGGCCATCTGGACCCATATTTTCTGAAAGTTATGGACGAAGTCCAGGCGATGCTGCGGGCCGTGTTCCAGACGACAAATCACATGACGATGGCCATCAGCGGCACCGGCAGCGCGGGGATGGAAACGTGCGTCGTGAATCTGATTGAGCCTGGTGATCGAATGATCGTTGGCGTCAACGGTGTCTTCGGCGGTCGAATGGCGAATGTGGCTGAACGTGTCGGTGCAGAAGTTACAAAGATCGAACGTCCGTTTGGTGAAGTCTTCACTCCCGAAGAAGTCGCTGCGGCGGTGGCCAAAGTGCGACCGAAGGTTGTTGGCATCGTCCATGCAGAAACCTCAACCGGCGCGCTGCAACCGTTGGAAGAGATTGCAAAGATTGTTCACGATGCCGGCGCGCTGCTGATTGTGGACTGCGTAACGTCGCTCGGTGGACTGCCAGTTGAAATTGATCGACTGGGTATTGATGCGGCCTACAGCGGATCTCAAAAATGTCTGGGATGCCCACCGGGCCTGGCTCCAGTCACATTTGGTCCCAAGGCGTTGGAAGTTATGGATCAGCGTAAGAAGAAAGTTTCCAGTTGGTATCTGGATATCGGGCTGCTGCGAAATTATTGGGGCAACAATCGAGCGTATCACCACACCGCGCCGATTAACATGAACTACGCATTGCATCAAGCTCTGCGACTGGTGCTGCAGGAAGGACTTGAAGCTCGCTATGTCCGTCACCGATTGCACCACACGGCATTGAAGACGGGCCTCGAAGCGATGGGTATTCGCTATTCAGTCGCTGCGGAAACGTCGTTACCAATGTTGAACTCGGTGCTGATTCCGGACGGAGCCGATGACGCGGCAGTTCGAAGCCAGTTGCTCAACGAATTCGGCATAGAAATCGGTGGCGGTCTGGGGCCGATGAAAGGCAAGACCTGGCGAATTGGCCTCATGGGCGAAGCCGCGAAGAAGTCCAACGTATTGCTGTTTCTTGCAGCATTGGAACAGTGTTTGAACCGACAAGGAATTACGCCGTCACCCGGTGCTAGTATCGCTGCGGCTAACGCCGTGTACTGTTCATAGCTGGCGGATTCTCGTTCCAAGGCTCCAGCCTTGGAACGCAATGCCTTGGAGGCTCCTGCCTCACGCGACAATGTGCAGCCATGAGCCTCAAAACAACGACGTCAGTTGGAACTGCGGAAGCAAATCAGCATCATTTGCTCTTCAACGCCTGCGCGATGAAATTCCGAGGCACTTTCGACTTTGGCACACGGCTGGGAAACCAACTCCGGATATCGGCGTCCAGACCGACGCCGTGCATGAAGTTGTAGAGACCTTTATTAAGCCCTATGCCCAGTGAGTCGTGATCAACGCCGGTGGGATCATTGAAGCCGATGTCGTTCTTTGCAAACGTCACCGGGGGCAGCGGAATGAGACTGACGCCGTAGTCTTCAGGATTCTTTCCGACCGGTGAATGCACCGTGCACGTGAATCGATGAAAGAAGCCGGACTGCAAACATCCTTCTTCAAACATCTGCCGCACGTATTCCAACGCATCAACGGTGTCCTGCACAGTTTGAGTCGGAAAGCCGTACATCAGATAGGCGTGCACCAAAACGCCTACGTCACTAAAGGCGTGTGTGACTCGTGCGACTTGTGCGACGGAGACTCCCTTCTTCATTAGATTCAGCAGGCGATCAGACGCCACTTCCAGTCCGCCGGAGATCGCAATGCAGCCACTGGCGGCAAGTAGTTCGCAGAGTTTCGGTGTAAATGATTTTTCGAACCGGATATTACCCCACCAGGAAATTACGACATTACGCCGCAGCAGCTCTTCGGCCATCGCCTTCAGTGCTTTCGGTGGAGCGGCCTCATCGACGAAGTGAAATCCCGTCTGGCCGGTTTCCTGAACGATGGCTTCGATACGATCGACAAGCGTTGACGCCGCGACAGTATCGTAACGGCCTATGTAATCCAGCGTGACGTCGCAAAAACTGCACTTCTTCCAATAGCAACCGTGTGCGACAGTCAGCTTGTTCCAGCGACCATCGGACCACAGGCGATGCATCGGATTCAA
>JBDNFT010000605.1:0-2485 GCA_041689695.1 Planctomycetaceae bacterium
CGAAGTCTTCGCGGTTTTTCGTCATCAGGTGCCAGCTCCAAGCTTCGCTCGGCGGCCGCAATAGCGTTCTGAAAATCTCCGAGTTCCGAATAGGCATTGGCAAGACAACCTTGTGATTGCCAGTTCGGGTCTTTGTGAAGTTCTACCAATCGATTTGCTAGTTCCAGGGACTTGCGTCCATCGCGAACTTTTTCGTCATGAGCACCGGCAAGCACTACGGCACAATTAACCAAAAGCCGTTCGTCATCTGGCGAATTATTAAGCAGATCGAGCCATTCGTCTGCAGCGGCTTTGTCGTCACCTGCCTCGGAATTAATCATAGCTCTCCAGGATCTCGCGAAATTATCGCTTGGATTCCGCTCCAGCATCTCCTTGATGTCCTGACGTCCTGCTTCCAACTGCCCGGTGTAGTGCGACATGTTCACTCGCCATGCCAGCAACGCATCCAAGTCTTCCGCTGATCCTTCGTTTTCGCGGTTCAGGTCAATTGCGTGGCTGAATGCAGCAATCGCTTCGTCGTATTGCTTCGCCTCGCTCAAATGCTTACCCAGAAACACATAAACGGTTTCAAGCGTTTCTGGTGAGGCCTGACATTTTTTGTAGATCGCAATCGCATTCCGCGCTTCCGCAATCGCTGAATCAATATCGCCCGAATCGCGATGACAGTTGGCAAGGTGCAGGCTCCTTAGCGCTAGACCATCCTCATTGAGGAAAGGCAGCATGAGTCTCAAATCCTGTTTCGCACTATCGTGATGATTGAGAGCGATATGGCATTCCGCTCGTCTCAGAAGACAGTCACCCAGATCCTCTCGATCCTGCTGTTGATACTGCGGGCGAAAATTTTCGATAAGATGCTCGATTGCAAACGACAGATCGTCAATCGCATCTTCATGTCGATTCAGTTCGGTGAGTGCCACGCCACGGTAGCGTCGAGCGGTCGTCTCCCATTCGCGACATTGCTCAAGCGACTTCGAAAAATCGTCCACGGCTCCCTGCCAGTCCTCTGTGGAAATCATCAGAGTGCCCCGCTCGTGGTAGAGCTTCCATGATTCCTTTGGCTCCGCAAGTAGTTGTTGCGTGAGAATGTCAATTCGATTTTGGATCTGTTCAGGGGTTTCAACGGTTTCCGCACGAGATCGCCGATCGCCAAATCGTCTTTCCAGAAAGAGATACGATGCCATGAAAATCAAAAAGGCAATTTGGCCAGCGAACGGTGAGATGATTCGTCTGCGATTGAGTTCTGGCAAGATCAGATAAACGCTAGACATCATTGCCAGAAAGACGGTCCACTTAATCAAGGTGCCGAGTCTGATCATGCTTCGCTGAGCCTTTCAAAGTATGAAGCTTTGCAATCACTTCGAGCACTCATACAGAAGTTATTCAGAACAATTCGTTTATACTTCGGGCGGTGCGGATTGAGGGTTTTCTTCGTTTAACCCGTAGCCGCAGGCTAGGCTGTGTGACAAGCCACGAGTAAAAGCCTGGCCTGCGGCTACGGGTTAAACGAGTTCATCGGCGGCTCCCGGTAGCTGATGCACTAACGACTCATGTTTTTTCCTCGATGCTTAATCGCCACTTTTCAAAAGAGCGAAATCGGCCTTCAATTTGTTTCCCTGCTCGAGATTCACCATTTGGATCCAACCGATCATGCCCGTGAGCCAGTCGCGGAAGTGTGGATGGTTGTTGAGATTTTGCGCGGCGAGGCCCGTGCGTTTCGCGTTGTTCAGGATCGCGCGGATTTGGCGGATGGTGGAGCGAGGAACGCTGAGGCGATCGTTGACGACGACGCCGGTGACGGATTGCTGCTGGCTGCGACGTTGGATGCGGGTTTTGGCGTGGTTGAGTACGAAACCTTCGTCATCGACAATGTGACGCAGGCGAGCGAGCACATAGCCGACGGATGGTGTGACGTCGCCGGTCGTGGACCATGTCAGGTCGTCGGCGTAGCGCGAATAGGTCCAGCCAAGTTTTGATGCCATGGATGCCATGCGGCGGTCCAGTTTCGACGCTATCTGATTCGATATCGAGGGGCTCGTACACGCTCCTTGCGGCAACGCGCGGGGGCCGGTGGCGGCGTGGTAAATCTCTTCGCCGAACTTCAGTGCCTGCCGAGGGCATTCAGTACACAACAGCGCAAGAATGGTCGCGACTGCTGGTGAATAACCGAGTTTTCGAAACATGCCGTCAACCCGAGGAAACGTAATCGTCGGGAAGAAGTTGCTTAAGTCTGCGTTGATCACAACCGTCGCGCCGACGTGAGGTTCCGCGTTCGTCAAAACGGAATGCTGAGCCACAAAGCCATGCGCATTTTTATGGACGGCCAACAAGTTCAGAATATTCGTCAGGATCCAGTGTTGCACGTTCGCAAGTTTCTGATGCGGGGCAGACAGGCGTCGCATTCCACCGCTCTTTTTTGGCACGTCGAATGAAACGTAGTGGACTCGCGTCGGTGCATCGCTGTGAAAAGCCAGCCAGCGCAGTTGAG
>JBDNFT010000606.1:0-3614 GCA_041689695.1 Planctomycetaceae bacterium
CGTTGGCGTCGATATCGAAGTTCCCGAACCGCTTCGCGCAAGAGCACTGCAGCTTGTTGCGTTTCATCCACATGAACAAGTATGGTGTGAATCGGCAGCCGGCATCAAATCTGAGGCGTTGACTACTCTTTGGACTATCAAAGAATCCGTCTGGAAAACGCTTCGCAATCGTGGTGACATTCCATTGTCGGAAATATCGATTACTTTTCATTCGGGCATACCGCACGTGGCCATCTCTGGTTCTACGAATACGTTCCCGGTGTTCCGCACACAAATAATCGTGCAACAAAGTGTGCCAGTGGTCCCTGACACACTTTGTCTTTCAACAGCCAATGTCCCATTACGCGGCTGTGTGGCTCAACGTATCGCGCCCTGAGTAGCGTTTACTTCCGCTGTCGCTGATAGATTTCGGCAAGAATATCTTCGACAGATTTGAGTTTCTTGCCGGACTCCATGATCGTCTCGATTCTGTCGCGGGCATCCTGCGGTGAGTGGCCGACGCTGACGAGAGCTTCGTATGCTTCCGACATCAAGTCAGAAGCACTGTCTGGCGCGTCTGGAATGCGGGCGGCGATCATCAATGCAAACTTGGTCATTTTTCGTCGCAGCTTGGCGACGATGCGTTCAGCCATCGCCGGCCCGATACCGGGAAGCGTACTCAACGTCTTAACGTCTTTCTCTTCAATTGACGTCGCGATTTCACGCACTGGTCGCACCATGGCACGCAGCACTTTTTTGACACCCAATCCATCGACAGAACAAACGTGATCAAAGAACTCAAGTTCCGCGTCGTTCATGAAGCCAATCATGCGCGGCGTCAGGCGTCCCTGGGCTGGATTGCCTTCCAGATATTCAATTGTGCGCAGACTCACCTCGGTGTTGACTTTCGCCTGAAGCTGTCGTCGAACAATATCCGGCAACAAAACCTCATAATCAAATCCGCCGATACGAATTGTCGCACAGAATTCATTCAACCCAACAAGCAAACCGGAAATACGAGTGATCAAGCAACACCTCTGAGATCAGACTGAGTTTCTGCAATTAATGCTACGCAGCAAAACGCACGGAATGATACAAACACAATGCAACAGCGGAAGCATCGGCAACGTCGTTCGGTTCGGGCAACTTGGAAAGTCGTAGTGCCGACTGAACAGCAAGCTGCATCTGATCCTTGGGAGCTTTTCCACTTCCGGTTAACAGGCGTTTTATTTCCGCTGGAGTATAATGAATCACCGGAATGCCGGTTTCGGCAATCATCATCAGAATGGCACCACGCGCATGTGCCAGCAGCAATGATGATTTGACATTCAGTGCGTTTGAAAACACTTGTTCAATGGCCACAATTTCTGGCTTCAGCTCAGTCAGGACTTCGCGAATACCGCAACCGATCTCATGCACACGCTGATGCAGAGACAACGTCTTTGTGGACTGAATCACGCCACCTTCCCGCAGGAACGGCCCGCGCGATGTCCGTTCAATCAGCGCGTAGCCGGTGCGATTGAGACCTGGATCGATACCAAGATATCGAGTTTGCTTTTGCACAAGGTTTTGAGAACGTACAGTAAATTCCATGTTCACTTCCGTGTGAAGCCCGCGACGATTTGTGAGTTACGGCGAAACGCCCATACTTACCACACTGAACTCCATCATTTTCACTTACTCATCAGGACGACGACGTCTGCTGATATTGATTCACCACGGCCGACGGGGCCAACTCTTTCGCCGGACTTCGCTTTGACATTCACAACTTCCGACGACACCTTCAAAAGTTCTGCAAGTCGTGCGCGAATTTTGGGTTTCCATAACGCCATCCGTGGACGTTCTGCATGAATGGTACAGTCAAGGTTGATGATTCTCCAACCACGATCCAAAACACTCTGCAGCACGGCATCAAGCAACGTAGAAGAATCAGCATTCTTCCATTCGTCACTGGTGTTTGGGAACCATTCGCCAATATCGCCCTGCCCTGTCGCTCCCAGCAATGCATCAATGATCGCGTGCAACAGTACGTCGGCATCGCTGTGGCCATCAAGACCGAAGACAGCGTCTGCCAAATGCACGCCACCCAGCATGAGGGGCCGTCCGACAATTGTACGGTGGGTATCGTGGCCTTCGCCGACACGCAAATTTATCGCACCTTCGTTATCGTCCGTCATCATGAGTCTCTGTCTGCGCGAGGAGGCGACGTCCGGTCGGCAGACATTGCCGAAGTTTGTTGACCATCAGACACATAATGTTCTCCAATTCTTCTCAAATTGCCAGCAAGCCCATGTCTTTCCGAGTCTGCCGTTGACTCAAAAACCCTATGTGACATACGGTTCGATGATTCCCGATGCCCGGAGACTAATGAATCTTGGTCATATTCGCGATTCGAATCTGACAACTTTGTCCCTCTGTAAAGATGTCCCGATGTCACATGCACCAGCTTTTGCTGCGGCAACGCTTATGTTGTTGCTGTCGGGCTGCGCGCTGTTTCAGGGGAAGGGAGACACGACCGACAACCGAGGGACAGCGCGTGAACTATTCGCCAGAAGCGATGAGAAGCATGATGGACCAGTACTCAATACCGCGAGACTTGAAGCCAGCATCGTAGTTCGCCCGGCGAATGATGAACGTGTTCGCAAACATGTCTGGATGGAATTAGATGAGAGCGGGCTGATGGCACCCGATCGTCGGCAGAGTCTCAATCAACATGGCTTTCGCGTCGCTGTTTCCAGCGGGACCGCCCCATGGGCGCTGCAGAGCCTGGCACGCGAAGCTTTTGCAGCAACACAGTCCACCGAAGGTCCATCGTCACTCAGCAGCAATCTGTCGAATCAGATCGGTCCCATGGGACCATCTTTCAGCGTCATGCAGAACGGCAAAAGCTTGATTGAAGTTCAAAGCCAGCTTGACACATCCATGCTTCCACTAAAAGAACTTCCGGAACTCGCGGCCGTTCGCGACCAGTCCGGCTTGCGCTGTGTGATGGAAGTTTCCGTGAAAGAACTCTCGGACGATATGGTCCAGCTCAGTGTCTTGCCTCAAATTCATCACGGAGCCAATACCACTCGGTATAGTGTCAGCGGTGCAACAGAACAACTTCCCGTTCGGCAAAACATTGTCCCACTTTACGATCAGCAGTTCACCGTTCGTTTGCATCCGGGCGACATTGTTGTCATCGGACAGCAAAGGTCTGACGAATGGAATTCAGGGCGTCTGTTCTTTGAACCCTTAACCGGCAGCGCCGCCACGGAGCGACTTCTCATGATTCGCCTGGCTGGCATTGACCAGATGAAAGGTCAGAGTGATTCCTCATTCCGACTGGGCGCATATGACAAGTAATGAAAACAACGACCAGGAAAGTGCGACGATTCACTCAAAGTCTGCTGCACATAAACCACTTTTGAACATAGTCCTGTATCAACCTGAGATTCCGCAGAACACAGGGAATATCGGGCGCACCTGCGTAGCAATCGGAGCCAAGTTATGGCTGATTCGTCCGCTTGGATTTCGCGTCGATGACAGATCGCTGAAGCGCGCTGGCATGGATTACTGGGAACATCTTGATTGGGAAGTTGCCGATAGTTGGGAAGAAGTACGAACACGTCTTCCGGATTCACAAGTCTGGCACC
>JBDNFT010000607.1:0-3696 GCA_041689695.1 Planctomycetaceae bacterium
CCTCTGCGCTCTCCTGTGGAATCCTGCGATTCAATGGATCCCTTGAGAGTTACCGTCGCCCAACCCAATTGTTTGCCTGAATTTGCAAAACAAATTAAGGCCGAAATCACCATCGCTTTTTTAACCCAAATTCTGGGTCAACGCCAACTTTCCAACTGCCCAGCCGGATGGGGGGGGGGTGACTTGGATTGAACGTCATGCACCAATGACAGGGCGATTTTTATTGCCCCGTCACCGTCGCTTTAATACTGGTTCAAGCCACAGAGCCCGGTCTGCACCCGGTCCGTCTTCCGTGGGGCCTGTGAGAAGTTCTATCGTCTGAACACCTTTGAGATCGACTTCGAAGTCGAGAGTTTTGGCCGTATCGACAACAGACGACTTCCACAATGTCTTTCCGTCGCCTTTGATTTCAAACAGCACAGATCCGTCGTGCCCGGATGCCAATCCAACTTTTCCGCTGAGCGTCTGCCATTTTCCGTTGAGCTGATACATGTGGCTGGCAGGCGCGTGGGCGTAGATTCCGGTTTCGAAAATCTCGCCACCTGATTCCAGCAGAATGGCTTCATCCGGTACGCGGTTGAATGCTGGTTGGCCCCAGCCGACTTTGGCCGTTGTCGGTTTGAAATATGTCAGACTGATGTTTGTTAAACCACCGTCATACTCAGCCGGCGTCTGTTCGGCTGTTGATGGTTGCATCAGCGAACGTGCGATGGCAGCCGCTTTTGCGGATTTGATTTCAGTGGCGAGTTGCTTCGCTCGACTTTGGTCTTTGCTGGTGAGTGCCGCAATGAATGGCTGAAGTTCCTGTCGCATCTGGATTGAGGACAGATCGGGTGTCCCATCTGCAGCGACTCCATAGGAATAACGAAATCTGGTTTGCGACATTTGGCCAGCGGCCGATCCATTCACATGCAGCGGAAACAGACGCAATTCGCCTCGTTTGCCTCGCGTCAATGCATCGGACTGCAGCGTAAATCGGCCAGTCGCATCCGGCACGGCAGAGGCCGTGGTGGCATCGTAATCGCTTCCCCCTTCGGGATCGAAGTAAGCCACGACGGCATAAACCGGAGGAGAACCACTGACGACACCGGAAACCGCAATTGCTTTGCCAGCAGAAGTGACTGACAGCTCATTGATCGCAGCGGACGCATCTGTTTTCAGCCCTTTCACAGAGCCGGAAAACTGCGGATGTGCGGCGAGACGAAGAGCGTGAGCAAACGTCAGAAAGCTGCCGCGTCCTTCGCCACGAAGTTCATCGCCGTACGATTGATTCCCTGATCCCATCAGCGCCGTCCCGCGAACGGCTTCATCCGGCCGTGCTTCGCAATGAGGCAGTCCAAGAGCATGGCCAAGTTCGTGAGCAATGCCGCCAATGAAAATGGAATTGTGTTTGCCGAGCGAAATTTGTCCATATTGCCCGTCGTGAATGATCGGTTTCGTGAGGCTGAGATTGGTCGTGTCAAGTTCCTGTGAATCGAGCTGCCACGCGGTGCCACTGCGAAAAGAACCGCCAGCGTAATAGGGAGAATCATGTGTGAACTTGAGTGTCTTCTCATCCCATGTGGCCAGATTGCACATGATCAGGATCGTCTCGCTATCCGCATCAATACCGGCAGCCGTTAGCACAGGCAGACATTCTTTACGAATCTCGCTTCCCGATGGCCCGGAATAGTGATCAGTGTTATGAAGTCCTTGAACAACGTGAAGAATCAGCTGTTGTTTGTCGTCGAGCTGCAGCCCGATTGTACGATTGCCGAATCCCACCCGTAGCATCTCTCCGGCATAGAAGTCCTGAATGTGCCGCATGATGCGAGTGAGCCGCGCCTGATAGTTGGCAGGCAGTTCACGGTCCGCCGGAGTCCAGCAGACCATGTGAAGATGCCGTTCGCCCGGTTCCGGCTGATCCGCATGCCACTCATCAAGTATGTGACACGCTGCGGCCACTTGTTCTCGTTCATCTGCTTGCTCGGCAGCGCGTGCGGGCTGCCATACAGCAAGAGACCATGCACACGTCAGTAACAAAGATGCCGTGAGAAGATGTTTCATAATCAGTGATCCGGTTGATAAACACAAAGTCGATCGGTGCAGTTTTACCAGAGCAAGTCCAGATTCAGAACTGTCATTATCAGCCGCAGAGCGCTCGCAAGCTGTCGTTTCGCAACCCGAAACGTCATTGAGGGATGGAATGGCCTGCATTCTTCGTCTCAAATCCCTCGCTGACGCGTCGGGTTATGATGAAATCGACTGCCAGCTCGTTCAAGTTTGATCTAAAGATGAAGCGGGCACCAGATCTGATTCATGCGTTAATCGTGCGTCGAATTCCACATTGAGTTTGTAATTAAATCCAACGCTGGGACAATGTTCGTCCGCGGAACCTGCCGAATCCACCTGCCGATAAAGTTTTCCACCGATGCATCCTTTACAAAAAGTGTCCCGACGCAATGTTCTGCACGCAGGCAGCATCGGTGCGGTATGTGCGGCGGAACCAGGATTGCTCGGGTTGGCGGACTTGATCGCGGCAGAACAAACCGGGCAGGCAAAGTTTGGTTCAGCGACGCCGAAGTCCTGCATTTTCATTTATCAATATGGTGGACTCAGCCAACGGGATTCGTGGGATCCTAAGCCTCAAGCTCCAGACGGGATTCGCGGTCCGTACAAACCCATCGCCACGCGCACGCCAGGATTTCAGGTTGGCGAACTCATGCCACGACTGGCTGAGTTGTCGGAAAAGTACTGCGTGATTCGTTCGATGAGTCACGGTGTTCCGGTTCACAATATTGCTAACGAAATGCTGCTCGCGGGTCGCCAGGATCCCCGTAAAGATTCACCGTCTCTGGGCGCGATTGTCACAAAGCTCAGGCCCACCGAAGTCAATATGCCATCACATGTCTGGCTTCAGAAGTTTGGAGGCGGAGTGGCTCCTGCGGATTCCGCGTATTTGACCAGCGGGCATCTCGGCATGGGGCACGCGCCGTAGCTGCTGGGAGAACGTCATGATGACAACCCGGGAACTCCCGGATTTCAAGTGAAGGCTTTTGAATCGGCGAGTGAGATATCTCAGCATCGCCTGGAAGCACGACGGAAGCTGCTACAGCAAATTGATCCTGTAACCCGCTTACAAAAACCGTCCGGTTTTTCAAAGTCGGCAGTCACAATGCACCAACTTCAGGAGAAAGCCTTCACGCTGCTGAGTAGTGATGAGTCTCGGAAAGCGTTCGATGTTGAACAGGAAACGCCGAATGTACGAGACCGCTACGGACGGCATCCGTTTGGTCAAAATCTTTTGCTCGCTCGCCGATTGATCGAATCGGGAGTCCGACTTGTCAATGTTGTCGCATGGATGGGACTGGCTCCCGGTGACAAGTTTGCCAGTATTGAAACCTGGGATATGCATGGCAACGCCGGCATCGGAATTTTCGACAACGGCTGGAACGGACTTGGGTGGTGCCTGCCTCGAGCGGACGCCTCAGTCGCGACGCTGCTGGAAGATCTGGAAGAACGCGGCCTGCTGGAATCAACCCTCGTGGTACTCGTTGGTGAATTCGGACGAACACCGAAAATCAGCAAGGGAGCATCTGCGATCGGCCGCGATCATTGGCCAAACTGTTATTCCGCAATGCTGGCCGGAGCCGGGGTGAAAGGCGGAACAATTTACGGAGCATCCGACGACACCGCCGCTTACGTCAAAAATCATCC
>JBDNFT010000608.1:0-2467 GCA_041689695.1 Planctomycetaceae bacterium
ATTTTGAACGTCAACGATGATGTCGAAGTTCAGCAGTTTATTCTGATTTACGACCTGTGCCAGAAGCTGAAATTCGAAAACGTATCCTTCGCGGTTCGTGCCGACGGGCTTGAAGCAAAACATCCGTAATTGGCATCGCCATTTTCATTGGATTGACCAATTTACTCAGAGCCGTTTCTGAAACGCACGCGGCACATCCTGAGCACCATGAAGGGCTAGCAAGATGGTAATCCCATCGTCAAAGGGCTCGTAGATGACAACGAAACTATCGACTGAGAAACAGCGTACATTTTCCCCAAGATCGGGTCGAGACGTGCCCATCATTGGCTGATTGGAATACTGACGAGCCTTTGCATCAATCCGACCCAGTTCTTTGAGAGCAGTTTCAAGGCTGCCGCTGGTCTGATAGATATAAAGACCGATGTCCAGGAGACTTTCCTCCGCCACTGGCGTCTTCCGAACCTGTGACATCTGGCTCAGTCTTTTTGCTGAGTGACACGATTGGTCAAGGATTGTCGGATTTCATTAATGTCCAGCGGAGTCGCTCCACCAGCGTGAGCCTGTGCCAATGATTTTTGCACCTGTCCTCGCAAATCAGCATGCCGCTGCCTGACTTCACGGAAAACCTCCAACGCCGCTGTGAGCACTGCGTCTTCATCGGCATAGCTGCCTGTTTGAAGTTCATCCTGAATGAACTGATTAATATCTGTCGGAAACGTTCTGGTCATCGTGAATTCCCTGTGAGAGTCACACATTCTATTGCGAACGCATCCATGCTGTCAAAACGAAAACGGTCATTTGTCGATGTCAGCGAACGGCTGCAAGCTCACCTTCAGCGTCAGCGTTTTCTCTGACCCTTCCAGTGGTCGTTCCACCAGTCGAATGCTCTTTTTAACATCCAGCACATTTACGATCGCCGGGGCTGGCTGTTGATCGCGTATTTTGAACGGCAAATCTGCGTTCTGAATCTGCTCATTTTCTCCTTCTCCGGATCGCAGTTGCAGTTTGGTACTGATGCCATCGTCCGATGGTTTGGCCTGAAGCTGAATCATGTAACGTCCGGCAACAAGCTTTTGCTCGATAATTTGGGGCTCGCCTGGCGACTGCGGAATTGTAACGCGAATGATGGCTTCATAGCCTGCGGGCACAACAGTATTCCAACCGTACCAATGGTCGTACTCGCGAATGCCTCCCGAGAGAACTATTTGATCGGCTTTAGGATTCAGGGCTGAAAATTCCTGTGACCATTCTGTGTCAACCTTGTAGAGCGAACGATCATTGACCGACTGTGCCGGTGCTCCAAGGAACTGATTCTTGTCTCCATCCCAGTAGATCATGCCATTGACCGCCACACCGTCGAGCGTCACGCCCACGGTTTGGCCAGCGCGGTCGTTTCGGCTGTCGGGGAATTCGAAATACAGGTCTCCATAGCGAGTGATCTTCTCTGGGCCGTTCGACCATGCGTTTGAATTCGCATAGTGGTAATACTTCAGAGACGGTACATTTATTCGCCGATGCGGTAGTACACGCTTTGATAAACGAATGGCTCATTCTCCTGAAACCGAGTCACTCGAACGAACCAGTCTTCTTCCGGACCAAGGCACAGAATATCGACATTCTCCGCACTGCCCGCCCCCGTCGTTCCAATCTCACCGCCAAGGCTCGCGACATGCTGTCCATCTGCGTCAAAGGCAAAGACGCATTCCGGCAAAGGCTTGAAGTCCGATTCTTCCTGTCTCGTAGCATCGACAGGCCGAACTTTTGCAGGCACCAGCAAATAGGATTTGTCGCCAACGCCGATAGTACGAACGCGAATCCCTTTCGATTCGCGGCTAAATCGTCCTTCGTCCAGCAGTTCAATGGGCTCAGGTTGCTTTAATTTTGTCGACGCCAAAAGCTGCCGCAGAATCGCTAAACTCGGAGTCTTCATCATCACTGCCATGAGTTGTTCAGACGTCTGTGTTGCAAGGATATCTTTCAAAGTTCCGTAGACGGCCTTACTGCTTCGGCTCGAATCGGGATTGCGAATGATGGCCACAATTCCATCGTCAGCGTTCAGGGGAACTTCGACCAAGCCACCGCTAACCCTGATACGTTCATCAATTGCAACAACGGTCCGAGACTCATTGTCAAACTCATAATTGACAGCCAGACGAAGCCGGTCGACCGTAATATTATTGATTCGACTTGGAACGCTCAACACTACGCGGCCGTTCTCATCGCTCTTCGCGGTTTGCACTGCTCCAAATCGCTGTATGCTCCAGAGTTGCCAGTCCTTCGGGCCAACTCGCATCTCCGACAAAGAAATTGTCACTCCTGCCACGGGGCTCCCTTTTTCATCCATCACGAGGACTTCTCGGTCGATCACCGGCTGATCGCGATCCAGATAGATCGTCGATTCACTCGTCCGTCTGCATCTGATTTCGATCCGCTGAATGAACGGTCTGCCCAGGCTTTCATCTTTTGG
>JBDNFT010000609.1:0-2958 GCA_041689695.1 Planctomycetaceae bacterium
ACATGGCAGGTGTATGACCACCCTCCAATCTGCCCGTTATACTTTTCGCGAGTCTGTTCGGCCATCAGCACGCTGTTGGAGGTTCCGTCAGTAAAGTCTGACATGTTTGTTTTGCGATCTTCGCCAAACGCTCGACGTTCCTGGATGCTTACGGCACTCCAATAGTGGTTATAGTAGTAAGCGTTGTAATGTGAACTGAACTGATAGCTAGGGCGATAGCCGCCAGCGTTCGTGGCGCTGATGGAGTAATACTGATCCCGCCCTGTGTAATACGCATTGCCGTTGTCTGACGGACATGTCACCACAGCGAGCGGTGTTCTGGAGATTGCGGCATTGTCATCGGGATTACCCAATACCGACCCGGCGCTATACATGCCATAAACGTGTGACCAGCTTGCCGCGCTGTTGAAGTTCCAGTTGTTATACATGGCTGATTGTTCAAAATACGGAAGCAACGAAATAAAGCCACTGTAGTTCCTCTGGTTAGGAATTGAAGGAGTTGCCCCGCCGGTGAAATAGTCATAACCTCCCACTCCCATTGCTATGCCACTCGGGGGAAATGTCGAGTAGGTGTCATGGTAGTTGTGCAAGGCCAGTCCAAGCTGCTTCAGATTATTCTTGCACTGCGTTCTGCGTGCCGCTTCACGAGCCTGTTGCACGGCTGGCAACAACAGCGCGATGAGGATTGCAATGATTGCAATCACCACCAGCAATTCAATCAATGTAAACCCACGTTTTGACAACTTCATAGCTCATCCTCCAAGGTACCGAACAAGAAAATGTCTCAGACAATTTTGAGACGAAAGGTTTCGTGGTTTCAGCGATCTGCCGAATCAAGTGACAAATCCAGGCAGTGAGTCATTCGATCGCTTTAAGGATCGTTTTCTCGACATTGAAGGCTGGGTTCGACTTTATTGCAAAAATAGAAATATTAAAACAAGGGTTGCCTCAGCTTGAAGAGCGGTTTTCAGCCTCAAAAGACAGAGTTAGCAAATGTCGTTCCATCCGCAATTGTCAATGTTTGCCTATTAGTTTTTGTGCGAACAATTCAAACCTGCCTGAAAAATAAACCGCTTCGCGCAAAACATTTGCCCCAGGCTGATATGCCCGAGCTTTTCAGGCGGCATCGCAGCGCGAGCTTCGTCCATCAACGCAAACACATTTTCTACGCAAGTGTCACCGCGCACTTTATTTCGCGCAGAACCGAATAGATCATGTATTTGGGCGAGGCGTAGAGAAAAAAAAACGCCTCACGCTCAGCCTCAAGGCAATTGGAGCGGAAACTCTACTTCGCCGGAGTTTCAAGCATTGCGGTGAGCTTGGCGACACCATCCGAGTTGCCGAAGGCGAACAAATTGTCTCCGCCTTCGATCACCAAGTTGCCCGGCGGCGGAAAAATCTTCTGACCGGAAACTTTGCGCACGCCCAGCAGCATGATGCCGGAATCACGCAGTCCGGTTTCGCTTAGCCGAAGTCCAACCAAGGCTGACGTTTCAGGAACCTGGACGTCGGCAATTTCCCAGTCCATACCTTCGGACTCAGCGACCTCTACAAAGTTTTCGATGCTAGGTGACCGCATGAAACGAGCCATGCGGATCGCGCCGGACGAGAGCGGATTCATTACGCGCGTCGCGCCGGCTTGCGTCATCTTTTGGGAGGCTCGATCATCACTCGCACGTGCGACAATCTGCAGTTTCGGACACTACAGCCGCGCGGAGAGTACAACGCAAAGGTTGTCGTCGATCACCACAAATGGCTGTCGACGCGATTCAAGGTATTCGCAAAGCGTTTGTCCCATGCGGCCGAAGCCACAGACGACAAAGTGGTTCGTCAATCGGCTGATGTCTTTTTCCATGCGACGTCGCTCCAACAATGCCTGCAAATCCGTATTCATCAAAACCTGACCGAACTGCACAGCACCATACGTAACGACGCCGATGCCGCAGGTCAGATATCCCACAATGAAAAGCTTTGTACCGGTCGTCAGCGGAGTTGGTTCGTGGCAGCCAACTGTCGTGAGCAGAATGATGGACTGGTAGAAACAATCCAGCAACGACTGACCGGTCAGCATGTGCAGGCCGATCATCCCAATATCTCAGGCTTCTGCGTCATCACGCACGCTGAATTCAAGCTTCCAGCGTTCGTCGTCAGTCTCGTGGACGCACCAGAGTTCCAATACACCAAGTTCAGTGATTTTGGAATGGAACGTCACTGGCACATAATCCTCTTCTGTGTCTTCCGCCGCAGATAGTGTTGCTTCCAGCGAATCGGTTTCACTTAATTCGTCAGGTGACCAGCGTGCCAGCAATTCTCCCGGTTGATCATTGCGGCGGTTCGCAGAACTGAAGAAGCGGAACCGAGCAGATTCGCCGATAACCAAGCCAATAGCATCGGACGGAACATCGACTTCCGTGCCTTCTTCCATTCCGATCGGCACCACGCAAAGTGCCTTTAGCGGGCGACCGGCTCCAGGGATCGCAAGTCCGGCAGTTTCGATGCCGACATAATAGGATCTCGCCGTCCCGCCGCGAATTCGCACACCGCCACGGAGTTTTGTCCAGCCGTAAAAGCAGGCACCGCGAGCGACAGAGTAATCCAGATCGTCGGAACCATCCACAATATGCGGCGGCGAGTCCGGGAACCAACTTTGCAATTGCCCCAGCAATCGTGATCGCAGCGCATTGGCTTTGAATACGCCGCCGTTGAACAGCACATGAGTCAAACCACTCCCAGCGAGAGACTGATTCAGGAACGCCCCAAGATGCCGTGTGATCCCAGTGTCTGCTTCGTACGGAAGTCCGATTTCGCGAAATCCCGACGCTCGCGGACGAGCGGGGCGATCCGAAAGTTTTGCCGGCGGAAAGAATCCATTCAGCAACAAGTCTGTCGCCTGAGCTCGCTCGACATTCACAGAAACCAACCCACCAATCAATCGACTGCTGCGACCGGGAACGGAAA
>JBDNFT010000610.1:0-4952 GCA_041689695.1 Planctomycetaceae bacterium
CCGCCATCGATAGTACCTCGGACGTACCTCTTCCACTTGGAACTGAATCCAGTGCATCCATCGCCAGCACTCCGCTGTCCAACTCTTCGCCTGCTCGATCAAACACCAGCGGTGAACTGAGTAATGCCGACGCGATCAAGTTTTCCCTGCTGCTGTTAAAAGACGGTGGCCGATTTATTGAGAACATCGACAATTACCGCGTGAGCTTCGAAAAACGTGAACGTATCGGCGGTGACATCCGTGACGTTGAAGTTATGGACGTGAAAGTTCGCCATACCCCGACGTTTAGTATTTACATGAAGTGGAAGAATGGCGATACCGGGCGTCAGTTGCTGTACAACGATGAATATGACGACAAAATGATGGTCGTGAAACTTGGTGGTTTAAAGGGCCGAATTCTGCCGCCTCTGAAACTCAATCCAATCGGAGCCGAAGCCAAAGCAGGTGCACGTTACCCCGTTACGGAAGCTGGTATCGGAGGCATGATTCGCCAAATGATCATGCATCGGGAAAACGATATTCGTCATGGTCAGGGTGTTGAGTGTGTGCGACTTTCCAATCAAGCCTTCGACGAGCGAGAATGCTATTGCTTCAAGTACGAATACAGTGCTCCAGAATTTAACGAATTGTACCGCAAGAGTGTCGTGCTCATGGATACTCGTTTCCACGTACCTCTTAAAGTGACCAACTATACCTGGACTGACAACGCTGCCGGTATGACTCCTGAAGAGATAGACGAAATGACACTGATCGAAGACTACTCCTTTCGACAGCTCGATCTGGGGGCCAAACTGGTCGCTGAAGACTTCAGCCGCGACAATCCATCCTATCGCATGTAGAACGTATCAGGTTTGTCGAATCGGGCTGAAAACGAAGTGGTGGACTCGCAGATTTAAACACCAACGCCGTTGATAAAAACTTAGAAGTCGCGATCGAATTCGGTCGTGACTTTTTTTATTGGGCTTTGTTCTTGTTGCGAGCCACCTGCCTCGCAAGGTGAACTCTGGAGGCGGGAGCCTTTAAGTGCATGGCATCTCAAGGCTGGAGTCCTGGAACGAGAATACTGCGTTGCCAGAGTTACGCAGCCCAGGAATCAGCGTCCGGCGAACAAGCCAAACAGTCCGCTCTTTTTCTTCGGTTGTTCTTCTGCTGGTTTCATGCCGGGTTCAGTCGATGTCAACAGGCGAACCATGTCGTTGACGCTGCGTGTCAACCGAGATTTCGGAGCGAACTGACACAATGGCATGCCGTTATTGCGCGCACCCACCATCGTGGCGTAGTCGTTCGGAAGTTGCCAAAACACCTTGCGTCCGATGGTTTCCAGTGCTTTGTTCAGGCTGATGTCGTTATCCTCAAGGCCCGCTCGATTAACGATAATCTCAACCTTCTCTTTGATGCCGGGAACCTGCTCCAGGAACTGCATCACTCTCACAACGTTGCGCAGACATGACAGGTCTAGCTGAGTCACCAACAGCACTTTGTTCGAAACTTCCATGACCGAAAGATCAAGTCGACCAAACGACTTTGTGACGTCTATGATCAGATGAGAGAACGTGGCCTTCAGCAAAGCCAGGATTCGGCGCAGGTCGTCGGGTTTGATGGGCTCGCCGGTTTCCAGTTCCACAGGTCGTGGCAACAGGTAGACACCAGAATCATGTCTCGTCAACGAACGTTTCAGTAGACCGTAGTCGAGTCGCGAGATGTTTTCAGAAACGTCGCGAATGGTGTATTCAGGAATAATGTCTAACCAAACGTCAGCGTCGCCCAGCGTCAGATCCAGGTCAATGATGACCGGTGAATTGGCAGGATCCTGAGCCAGGGCTGCGGCCAAATTAACGACGAGAGCGGTACTTCCAACGCCGCCTCCGACACCTGCGACCGTGATAATCTGGCCTACTCGCACGTTTCCGTCGCCAGCGGCACCGCCATTCGACAGACGAATTCTGTCCAATGCGGCTATGAAGTCATCCAACTGCAATGGCATGTTCAGGAATTCCCGAGCTCCATTGCGCATGACCTGCAGAATCAGGCTGCCTTCCTGCGATGCGCTCACCACCAGGACAGAACAATTCGGTAGGGCTCGAGACACTTCGCCTACCAACTGAACTCCTTTTGCATGATTCGCATCGACATTGATCAGCGCGATGTCTGGCTGTGTCTGCTGAGCCACATCCATGAAGAACTCGTAACGCGCGCATTCGGCTTCCAGCCACACGGTGTCAATTCCGAGTAACATCGACTTGAGCGTATTGCGTGTGCGCTCATCCGGATCAACGGTAGCAAGTCGCAGTACGCTTTTCATGGCATTTCTCGTTCAGAATCAGAAAGTTCAGCGGCACAGATTAACGGTTGACGGTTCCTGAAATAATTGATGGTTTATTATCTCATTGTTGGCGAGATCAGACCAGACTTGCCGGAACGAGAACTTCCGGTGGAAGACTTTGGCTTCGTCGTAGCAGTACCGTTGTTTGGCGCGGACTTGTCGTTGATGACGCGGGAAGAGCTGACAGGTTTAGTCGAAGATGGTTTGCCTGAAGCTGAAGCCTGGACTTCTGGTGAGGCCCCGTCGTATGACATTCCATATCCATCCGGAACGCAGGATCCGCCATTCTGCTGACAGTTCGGACATGCGTGCATCTGAAGTCCGTGCTGACATTTGCCGCCAGGCAGGCAGTTCATATTGCCATTTTCACAGTCATCGCCGAATTTTGGTACTTCAAGCAGTCCCATGCCGAACAACTCTTTATCAGTCGGGGCGGACGTAAACATCCCAGGTCCTTGCTGTGGAAACTGGCTTGCAGGGGCAGGGGAAACGTATTCCGGAGTGACCATGATGATCAATTCACTCTCCGATTCGCTCGTAGCTCTGCGGCTGAAAGCTGCACCGATGTATGGTAGTTCTCCGAAGAACGGAATTTTCTGTGTTGTCGTATTTCGTTTTTGCGCGATCAAACCGGCGATCACCAGTGCTTCTCCGAAGTTCATTTCCACTTGTGTGTTTGCGCTGTTAGTTTTGAAGGCGGAAATTGTTGTGCCCTGGACGGTGACAGTGTTTGCAAAGTCCTGATCGCGAATGATCGTTTCGACTTCAAGACGAACGCGACCGTTGCCAAGAATGTATGGCACGGCGTTCATCTGAATCCCGTATTCACGGAACTGGAAACCAGTCGTGCCGAGACCTGCTGGAATCGGGACCGGAGTTTCACCACCGCTCAGAAAATTGGCCGGGCGACCGTTATGAGTCACAAGCATTGGAGTCGCCTGTGATGTCAACATGCCCTCTTCCAGCATTGCCTGAATGAACCCCTGGAATACTGAGTTCGGTCGAGTAAAGCCATATGAAATTGTTGACTCTGACAGGCCGCCAAGAGTCGCTGTAGTGCCGCCAGCAACAGCATTAAGGGCCGTCAGTGGCGTAATGGGACCGGGCGTACTTAACAGGTAGCTCTCAGGTCGGATCAAAGAAAAGTTCATGCCCACTCGACGCAGCTTTGAACGTTGAACTTCCATCACGGTGCATTTCATCAAAACCTGCTGAACACCGCCGGTTTTCATGTGATTCATGACGTTCGCATAGGACTGTTTCGCGATTTCTTCAATCTCATTGATATTTTCGGGCTGCGACACCCAGCCTACCAATCGCACAGACTGTTCGCTGATTTCTTCGATCGTGATTGCGTCATTGGGATAACTGCGGCGGATCTGCGATTCCAGATGCCGCACATCGCCACGCACCAGAATTTCGAGGCTGTAGTTGCGGCCGTGCTCATCCACCACACTGATGCTCGTCACGCCGGGGCGAAGGGCGTACACGCGGAACTGAGTCGGCGTGCCTTCAACCACCTGCACGGTGACGACTTGATCATCAAAATCCATAACGCGGCGGATCTTGGCGGAATGCTCCACAAAGATTGAAAATCGTTCCACGAGCGACAGTTCATTTCTGCCTTCGCGAATTCGATAGACACCCGAGCTTCCTACTGTCTGCGCAGTCGCAGTGGGCGAGGGCAGTAGAATGAGGATTGTTGCGGCCAGCGTGAAACTGGCAATCATTCGAAGCAATGGCATCCTTGCACTCCAAAATTGCTGAAGTGCGACGCCCGCTGCAACGCGGGACGCCGCATCCCCAACTCATAACGCGCTCCGCGCGATCGCTTTGAAATTCTGCGAAACAATAGTGCTCTTGCACATTTTTTCGGCAGGACTTCTTCAGAATCGGACCCAAAGTCCGATTCCGACTAGTTCGTTTTTGTCTTCAACAAATCCCACATATTCCATCCTCCAGAAGCTGGTGCTTCAGGAGTCATTGGCAATTCAATGGTTTCCAGTCGGACTTTGTCACCTTCGTAGATTTCCATCGTCCACATATTCGTACTGTCGTGTTTTTCGGCTTTCACAGGTGCTGATGCTTCCGGACCGTTGAATGGAGTTCGTGCCATTTCCTGTTCGAGCGATTCATCCAGTGATATCGGGCGTTCGAGTTCATCGTTGTCCTCCGAGGCACGGTTTTCCATGACTGATCGATTGCGATGGCCAGAACCTGAAAATGAACTGCTGAGAAACTCAGAAGAAATCTCTGTTTTGCCAGAGAGAGTCACGTCGCCGTTTGGACGCAACATTGTACACAATTCTCCCAGTCGCTTCGCCAGATTCACAACCTTGCCCTGTTCAGGTTCAACCAGCAATGAGATGTTTTTCGCCAGCCCATTTCCCTCTTTGTCAATACCGTAAATTCTGTCATCGACGGCAAAGACTTCCACAAACTCCATGACAGTGATCATTTTTTTAATGTTGCGACCGAAACTGTTGTCATCGTAAGTCAGCAATAAATCAACTCGGTTACCCGGTCGCATCATGCCACTGTGCGATGTCGTGGCGTCCACGGGAATTGTGACCACCGCCATCCCTGGTGGGATGCTGGCGACAGCTCCTATTTCGCCCTTGTCAGTCAG
>JBDNFT010000611.1:0-3133 GCA_041689695.1 Planctomycetaceae bacterium
CAGAAATGTGGCTGTTCGGTTTCTGTGACTGATCAATGATTTCGATCGTTGCGTTCTTGCCAACGAATTCGCGGACGTTCCAGGCCACGGGTTGCAGAACCCAGCCCTTTCCCTGACCGTGCATCGTCCGCTGAATAGTGCCATCAATCAGGAGAACTGCCTGAGCTGTATCCTGTTCGCCGCCTGCAAGCCAGAAATTGACGAAGTTGCGTTCGATCGTGAATGACGGACTGCTCAGGCTTCCGGTGAAAGAATCGGACGCAACGTGGTTCTTTGCAAAGAATGAATCGGCAACACGAAGTCCATTGAAGTTGGGATTCAACGCATTCAATGCTTTCGGTGCGTCATCTGGTGAATGCGGCTTCTCTCCGAACGAAATGCCCTTGACCGTCCAGTCACCATAGGTCCCGCCTTCGAAATCCTGGAAGACGATGTCCGGTTGGTTCGGCGCAGGTGCCGGAGTTACCGGAGTCACGTGATTCGTCTCCCCCGCGACGTCCGCATTTCCTTTGCCGCCGCTATCAGGCCACAACATCCATGTCGCAACCAAAATCAGCAACAGGCAGGCAAGGCCGGAAAGCACCAGCAGATTTTGCTTCGGAAACGCCGTCGTTGCAGCAGGCTGGCTTTTGTCGGGTCTTTGAGTTTTTGCTGCGGTGGTAGCGTGCTTTGGGCTCTTCGCCAAGACTCGCGCAGCCGTCTGCCAGCCTCCGTCATTTCTGGTGCTGACAAGATCGGTCTCACGCAATTTGTCTTCGGCCAGCAACTCGCGAATTCGCTGTTCAGAAAAAGGACCGCGAACTTTGTCGCCTTGTTTGATGTAGTATTGATTGGGCATGAAATTGGAACCTGTTTTGAAATTCGTGGAGGTTTTAATGGTGCTGAGTGAGGCGATTGCAAGCTGACTTCCTTCTTGAACTCCGTGCCATCCGTGGTTAAGGCGAGCGGCAGAAAAAGATTTATCAGCGGCTTGATGTAGGACGGGTCTCCAGACCCGTCCTGATGCGAACAAAATCAGGTCCGGACGGGTCTGGAGACCCGTCCTACAATAAACACAAAATCTGCCGATCGACGGGGGCGAACTCCCCAGCCGACCTCGCGTCGGTGGAAGCCCGGTTTGAAGCGACACGGCCAACAACAATGCCCCCACCGGCTTCATGCCGGTGGATCGCGGGTTTGGCAATTGCCGTAGTTTTCAAACCATTGAACCACTGGCACAGGGCCAGTGGGGTCAGTCGTTCCTGTTTTCGGGTCATGTTTGTAGTTCTCAAACGTTGTTTCCTCCGGGATAAACCCGGAGGCGAACTCGGCGTAATGCAATCAAAGGAAAAACTTAAAGTGGCAGTTCGCAACTTGCGACTGTCGGGTAAACCTTGTGTCGATGAAAACAATCCTCACGGCGGAGCGTGAGGAGTACAATGTGCTCATCACGCTCCGCCGTGATGGTTTTGCGATGGAACCTGAGTCATCGAACCAGTTTCATCGCCTCTTTGGCCGTGGCTTTCAGCTCGTTCGCGTTAGCACGGTGGAGTTTTCCGTCGGGGGTCATGATGACGGCTTGCCAGATGTTTTCGAGACTGATTTCTCCGACGCCGGCGAACTGTTCCAGTTGGCGGTCGGTGTCGGCGATGACGGCGAGGTTGACTTTGTTTTTCTTGACGTATTCAGCAACGGCTTCGGGACTGTTGCCCGAGTTCACGGCGACGAATACGACCGGTTTACCTCGGTAGTCGAGTGGAAGCGAATTCAGTTCTTTCCATTGGGCTCGACACTTCGGACAGCCTTCTTCGAAGAACCATAACACCATCGCTTTGCCGTTGAGATTCTTTTGTGTGAACGGCAGCGAGTTGATCCATGCGGTTTTTTCGGCGGGAAGTGGCCAGGCGGCGGGCAATGAGACGACGGTCCAACGGCTTCATGCCGGTGGATCGCGGGTTTGGCAACTTGCCGTAGTTTTCAAACCGGTGAACCACTGGCACGGGGCCAGTGGGGTCAGTCGCTCCTGTTTTCGAGTCATGTTTGTAGTTCTCAAACGTTGTTTCCTCCGGGATAAACCCGGAGGCGAACTTGGCGCAATGCAATCAAAAGAAAAACTTAAAGTGGCAATTCGCAGTGTGAGCCGGTCGGGTAAACCTCGTGCAGATGAAGTCAATCCTCACGGCGGAGCGCGAGGAGTCCGTTGGGCTCATCACCCTCCGCCGTGTTGGTTTTTCGATTCATTCTTCTACCTCCATTCGTCGCTGAAATTGCTGCAAGTATTTCTGAGCCGACTGCGTATCGAAGTAGTCTTCGAACCGCGTGATGATGCCGCCGGAGATGTCGAACTTGAGACACAGCCAACTGGGTTCATCGGTGGTATGGCCTTTGACGCGGGCTTTCTCCGTGCCGTACGCAATGACTTCAGAACCGTTGACGAAGTACTGCAGGTTCAGGGCGTTCTTGTCGTTGCGTTCGACTAGCGAAAAGTATCGCGTCCAGAATTCGCTCAGACCATCAGGGCCATTGAATATGCCGGCGAAGGGGATAGTCGCGGGATCGCCAGTGACAAATGTAATGAGGTCTTCACTGAGCAAATGACGAATGTGTGGCACCATCTGATCTTCATGCACGCGATAGGCTTCGACGAAGGCTTTGACGACTTCCACCGGGTCTGTGCAAAGATCGCCTGCTTTGATGTTGGCTCCGGCGTCTCGCAGGACATCTGCCAGCGTCATTAGCGTCGAGAATCGTACTTCGCCACCGGATTCGGCTTTGCGAACGACTCGCACGGAAAGTTCGGTTTCCACGGCCAGGTCTTCCTGAGTCCAATGGCAGACTTTTCGAGTGGCAATTATCATGGCACCGTTACACGTGACGACGTCGGACGGATTCATAGGTGTGATTTCTGATTTTTCGAGACTCGTAATACACCAGAACGCAGCAGTTCAAAACCGTGCAGCAGACAAAATGCCGGTTGCGTGCCGGTTCCATAAGAATCCCGCCAGGTCTAGTTGCGCGGCTCGATCGAAAACGCGACAGGAAATCTTGCAAGTTTTCGCGAACACGATGAATGACACGGTTCGACGTTGTTTTTAGACTCTGTGAGACAGGCTGGAAGCCTGTCGATAGTGAGCGGCAAGGCGCTAGCCGCCGG
>JBDNFT010000612.1:0-7849 GCA_041689695.1 Planctomycetaceae bacterium
GCAGAGAGCGCAGAGAGAGCAGAGAATCGCGGTGTTGAAGTGTATGGCCTCTGCTTCCTGTGCGCCCTCCTGTCAAATTGATTCCGACAGGACGGGGTATAACGCACAATTGCCAAATCTATATCTAGCCAAATCAACTTGTGAAAACATGATTTGGCTGGATATAAATCATTCCCACTCTACTGGTAGTATGTCTATAATCAGCCAAATCCACTTTTAAAAACGCGATTTGGCTGGATATAGATCATATGGCAACGGACGTAATCGGGCGAGATGACGAGAAAACTGAATTGAATCGATTGATGGCATCTGCAGATGCTGAGCTTCTCATCATTCATGGGCGACGGCGAATTGGTAAAACATTTCTGATTCGGCAGCACCTCAAGCCTCAGTTGGTTTTTGAACTTTCCGGGCTGCACAATGAAAGTCTCGAACGGCAACTGGAGAACTTTGCAATTCGATTAAAGACGCACAGCGGCAAATCGGGGAAGATCCCAACGTCGTGGCTTCAAGCATTTGATCAACTCAAAGAATGGCTGGTGAAAACCAAAGCCAAAGCGAAGCGAGTCCTGTTCTTTGACGAGTTTCCGTGGCTGGCCAGTCGGCGATCTGGGTTTCTTTCGGCCTTCGAAGCATTTTGGAATACCTATGTGTGTCGCGATCCTTCTCTGGTTTGCATCATCTGCGGCTCGGCTGCGTCGTGGATGATTCAGAAGGTGATTAATTCCAAAGGCGGACTTCACAATCGAGCCACCTCACAGATTCGACTCAAGCCCTTCACGCTGGCGGAGACGAAGCGTTATCTGGCGTCGAGAAAAATTGATCTCCCTGACTTCCAGATCGCACAACTCTATATGGCAATCGGCGGCGTGCCGCATTATCTGGAGCGCCTGGAACGGGGACAGTCTGCAGCTCAGCAAATCGACAGACTTTGCTTTCAAAAAAACGGCCTGTTGGCTGGTGAATTTTCGAATCTTTACCGTGCGTTGTTTGAGAACTCAGATCAGCACGAGACCATTGTTCGAGCGTTAGCGAAGAAGCGGATGGGACTGAATCGAACCGAACTGACCGATGCCACGGGTCTTCCAAGTGGAGGAACGCTGACAAAAATTCTGAGCGAGCTTTCAGAATCCGGCTTCATTCGTGAGATGCCAGCTCACAATTCAGCTCGCAAGAACAGTGTCTGGCGATTGACCGATGAGTATTCGCTGTTTTATCTGACATGGATTGAGCCTAATCATATGACAGGGAAGAATGTATGGCTTACGAAATCATCGGGCCAAAAATGGAAAAGCTGGTGCGGATACGCATTTGAAAACCTTTGCCTGTCTCATGTGCCTCAGATAAAAAATGCGCTGGGAATCTCCGGCGTCCTGACCGAAGAAGCCGCCTGGCAATTCACGCCATCATCGCCGGGAGAGCAGGGTGCTCAAATCGATTTGCTGATCGACCGCAATGATCAAACGATTAACATCTGCGAAATGAAATTTACGGAAGCACCTTTCGTCATCGACAAACGTTACGCGGCCGATCTGCAGAACAAACTAACGGTCTTTCGGCAGCGAACAAAAACCAACAAGGCGCTTTTTCTGACCATGGTGACGGCGGCAGGCGTTAAGCCAAACAACTACTCTCAAAATCTTGTGGCGAACGAAGTGGAACTCTCACAGTTATTTTCAGATTAACAGTCTCTGACAGAGACCGCAGCGAAATTTATATCCAGCCAAATCGTTGTTTAAAAACGCGATTTGGCTGGATATAAATCCGGGGAACCAGAAACAGCAGACTCATAGAGAAGCGTCAACGCTGCACGTTGCAACAAAATGTAGCCATCACGCTCCGCCGTGATGAGCCCTCGTTCGTTCGCGTTCAAACGCCAATGCCAGTGCGAATAGGCCGTCAGTGATGATCGTCCTTTTCGCAATTCTCCATTCCAACTTGTCTACTGTTGACCTTGATAAACCCAAGCCTGAAATTGAAGTCTATCCGCTTCTTCAATCTGAAGTCGCTCTGAGGGTCTAAGCCGACCGAAACCAATAAATCCCAATTTGCACTGCGCAGGGTATTCTGCGGCCGCGATAACATCACGAAAATCGACGCATGCTACATCAATTTGCCGCTCAAGCTCCCGCAGATCACTTCCCGCTAATTTAAGAGCACAAAGTCGAACTCTTACCTTCTCCACGTGATGAGGTTTCGGTCCGTATCTATCAAGAACTCGCATTGCCATTGGGTGCTCATCGGGAGCAAACAGGCGTCCAACGATGCGTTGAATGACTTCGTGTGAAAGGTCGCCATTATTCGGGATCACTGAATCCTCCATTTGGACGGGTGTCCGAGGTTAAGAGCCAAAGCCCGAAATCCCGATGGCAGTGCGAGTGAATCGCCAGGGTTTCAAGCTAACGCTCTCCAACCCCGGCCACTCTGTCGCAGCGAAATGCCAGACAGGTTTCGCCCTTTAACCTGTTCCTTCGCCCACTGGTCCTTCAGCGTCACCGTGCGATTGAAAACTAATCGTTCTGATGACGTATCAGCATCGACGCAGAAGTAACCCATCCGTTCGAACTGGAAGCGGTCGCCGACTTCGGCTTTGCCCAGTAAGGGTTCGAGCATAGCGTTGATGACGTGCAGAGATCCTGGGTTCAGGTTGGACTTCCAGTCCAACGCTGGATCAGTAACGTTGTCCGGATCTTCTGTCACGAACAAGTGGTCGTACATGCGAACTTCGGCCTGGACGGCGTGATTCGCGGAGACCCAATGCAGCGTGGCTTTGACCTTGCGGCCATCAGGAGCGTCGCCGCCTTTTGTCGCAGGATCGTAAGTGCATTGAATCTCGGTGATGTTTCCTGCAGCATCTTTGACGACGCCGGTGCACGTGATGAAATAGGCCCAGCGAAGACGAACTTCTTTGCCGGGCGACAGGCGGAAGAATTTCTTGGGAGGCTCTTCCATGAAGTCCTCACGCTCAATGTACAACTCACGACTGAATGGCACCTTGCGACTGCCCGCTGTCGAGTCTTCCGGATTGTTGATCGCATCCATCTCTTCCGACTGACCTTCGGGATAATTCGTGATCACAACCTTTACCGGATTCAGCACGGCCATGCGCCGTTCGGCTCGCTTGTTGAGATCTTCGCGGATGTGGTTTTCCAGCACCACCATATCCATCGTCGCGTTGTGCTTTGTAACACCGACATAGGCACAGAACGCTCGAATGGCTTCCGGCGTGTAGCCGCGACGTCGCAGACCGCAGAGGGTCGGCAAGCGTGGGTCGTCCCAGCCAGTCACGAATTTGCCCTGCACGAGTTCCAGCAGTCGGCGTTTGCTCATCATCGTGTACGTAAGATTCAGTCGATTGAATTCAATCTGCTGCGGATGATGGATACTCAGCGCGGTGCAGTACCAGTCGTACAGAGGTCGATGGTTTTCGAATTCCAACGTGCAAATGGAATGTGTGATCTTTTCTATCGCATCCGACTGACCGTGAGCGTAGTCATACGTTGGATAGATGCACCACTTCGCGCCGGTGCGATGATGTTCCGCATGACGAATGCGATACATGATCGGGTCACGCAGCAGCATGTGCTTTTCGGCCATGCCGATTTTGGCCCGCAGCACATGAGTTCCGTCAGGGAATTCACCAGATTTCATACGTCGAAACAGGTCCAGGTTTTCTTCGACGGAACGACTGCGATAAGGACTGTCTGTGCCGGGTTCGGATGCTGTGCCACGACCTGCACGAATTTCTTCAAGGGATTGGCTGCAGACGTAGGCTTTGTCATCCCGAATCAGTTGTTCAGCCCACTGATAGATCTGTTCAAAGTAGTCAGAAGCATAAAACACACGATCTTCCCAGTCGAAGCCTAGCCAGCGGACGTCTTCCACGATCGAATCGACGTACTCAGTGTCTTCCTTTTCGGGGTTAGTATCATCAAAGCGAAGATTGCATTTGCCACCATATTCTTCGGCGATACCAAAGTTCAGACAAATCGATTTGGCATGACCGATGTGCAGGTAGCCGTTGGGTTCAGGAGGAAATCGCGTTTGAACTCGTCCATCCCATTTGCCGGAAGCCAGATCATCTTCTATGATCTGACGGACGAAATCTCGGTGAGTGGACGGGGATGAATCGGTCATATCAGTGAATTCCGTGCTATGCTGATTGGTTTTTCTTCTCGTCTTTAATGTGGACGAAAAATACAGGCTTGCACCTGATGCAGGAAGTCATACTTTCACTTTTGTGGCAAGTGAAAAGCCGACAGCGACTTCCCAAGTGCAAACTGCCTGGACATCGGATTGTCAGTGCGTAACTGAGCAGTAGACATGGAACGAGTTGAAGGCCACAAATTACTAAGCCATACTGTTTGTGGAATTACAGATCGACAGAGGAGCTACGTGGTTAGTACGTCTTTCAGCACGCGGGCGGGCTCAACGCCTGTCAGTCGCACGTCGAGCCCCTGAAACGGGACTGAGAATCGATGATGATCGATGCCAAGCAAATGCAGCATCGTTGCATGCAGATCGCGAACATGTACTGGGTTCTCAGTCGCATGATAGCCGAGCTCATCGGTGTTGCCGTATGACATTCCAGGCTGCACTCCGCCACCAGCCAGCCACATTGTGAAACCTTTGATGTGGTGATCGCGCCCAGGACCTCCCTTTCCCTGAAACATCGGCGTCCGGCCGAATTCACCGCCCCAGACGATTAACGTTTCTTCCAGCAGTCCGCGTTGCTTCAGATCACTTAGTAGAGCGGCAACAGGCTGGTCCGTCAGCTTGCAACAGATCCCCATGTACTTCTGCAAATCTCCATGATGATCCCAACCACGATGGTAAAGCTGAACAAACCGCACACCGCGTTCCAACAGCCGCCGCGCAAGCAGACAGTTCGAAGCAAACGAGCCGTCCCCAGGAACTGCGCCGTAGGCATCAAGGATATGTTTTGGCTCATGCGACATGTCTGCCAGATCTGGTACAGACGATTGCATCCGAAATGCCAGTTCATACGCCGCAATACGCGATGCCACTTCCGGATTCTGCAACTCTGCATTCCTCAGGCGATCAAGCTCAGTCACCGCGTGTACCAAAGACCGCTGTTGATCGCGGGTAATTCCAGAAGGATTGTTGACATAGTGAACTGGTACTTCACTGGAATTGAATTCCACGCCCTGATAGCGGCTCGGCAGAAATCCAGACGACCATTGCCGCGACGCTATCGGTTGCGGGTTGCGACCACCAACACTTGTCAGCACAACGAAACCCGGCAAATCCTGACTCTCACTACCCAATCCGTAATTGACCCACGCGCCCATCAACGGTCGTCCGCTGATGGCCGTCCCCGTGTTCATGAAAGTGTGCGCAGGATCGTGGTTAATCTGTTCCGTGACCATGGATCGAAGAATGCACAGGTCATCGACGATGCAGGCTTGATGTGGAAGAAAATCGCTGACCCACTGACCGCTTTGACCATACTGCTTAAATTTCGTGAGGTGTCCCTGCACCTTGAGTTGCTGCCCCTGCAACTGGGCAATTGGCTGACCGACCGTAAACGATTCGGGCATCGGTTGGCCATTAAACGCATCAAGCTGTGGCTTGTAGTCGAATGTTTCCAGATGCGACGGCCCGCCAGCCATGCACAAAAAGATGACGTTCTTCACACGGGGCTGATGATGCGGCAAATCGCTTCGGCTCATGCGTGCTGCAGGGGATTCACTGGCCAGTGCCTTTGAGCGTTCATCAGCAAGCATCAGACTTTGCAACGCCGCTGCACCGATACCGACGCCCGTGTGTCGCAGGAAAGTGCGACGTTTGAGGGCAGTAATTCCAGAATTATCGAATGAAACCTGCATGTGGTCAATTCCTTGAGTTTGTTTCAGCCAAATTCAGAATCGCTCGACAAACAGCGGTCCAGGCAGCGAATTCTGTTGAATCAAAATCGCGAGATTGCTTTGTCAGGCCAACGTTGAGAAATGCCGTGACATCGTCCGGCCGCGTCGCAAAGGACTCACGATTTTCAGTGAGCAATCTGCGAAGCACGCTGAGCTCCGACGATGTGGGATGGCGAGTCACCGCATGATGAAAGGCCCAGGTCAATCGATCGTCATCGGCTTTGCGATCGCTATCAAGTATTTGTGCTGCAAAAACACGCGCAGCTTCAACGAACGTTGGATCATTCATTAATACCAGAGCAGCCATGGGCGTATTCGACTTTGCACGCTGAGCCGTGCATTCTTCACGACTTGGAGCATCAAACGCTTTCAGCATCGGATGCAGAAACTGTCGCTGCCAATGAACGTACACTCCGCGCCGCCATTGACTGTCGTCGTTGTCCTGCTGGTATGTGCGTTCCGGAAAGTTCAAATGACGATAATATCCTTCTGGCTGGTATGGCTTCACGCTCGGTCCACCAATTTCCTGCACCAGCAGACCAGCGATCGCCAACGCATTGTCACGAACCATTTCCGCTGGCAATCGAAACACCGACTGCCGTGCATACAATCGATTGTTCGGATCGAGATCAATCAATTCGGGTCGACCGACGGATGACTGCTGATACGTTCGACTGGTAACGATCAGTTTCATCATCGCCTTCACGTCCCAGCCGCTCGCTACAAACTCGAGGGCCAGACGATCGAGCAATTCCGGATGCACCGGTGGTTCACCTTGTCCGCCGAAGTCGTCCAGCCTTCCTGCCAAACCACTGCCGAAACAAAGCGCCCAAAATCGATTGACTTGCACACGAGACGTCAACAAGCCAGCGCCGCGCTCTGAATCAACAAGCCAGCCAGCTAGATCAAGCCGGTTCGCTCGACGACCAGTACCGTCGGCGATTGTGAGTGGCCCCATAAACTTCGGCACGTTTGGCTCCACGATCTGCCCGCTTTCGTCGAGCCAGTTTCCGCGTGGCAGAATTCGAACAACGCGAGGTGTCTTGAGCGCCACGGTGATCATCGTGCGGCGAAAACTCGCGCGAAGTTTTGTTAACTCCGCTTCACTGCTTTTCACAACATCGCGCAGGGATTTCAGTTCCGATGCCGACAATCCTTTGGTTTCAAGTTTCGCCTTCGCCACAGCCTGACGACTTATAATTTCATCCAACTGAGTCTTCTGCTCGGCTGTCGGCAAGTCAAGCTCGGGGTCACGAGCGGTAGGATTTGAGTTCGAACCGGCTGTGAAATGTTTTTCATCATCCACATCAGCAAAGAACGCACTCAAAGAATAGAAGTCCTGAGCCGTGTAGGGATCGAACTTGTGATCGTGACATTGAGCACATCCGACGGTTGCTCCCATCCAGACGGCAGAGACGTTGCGGACTCGATCTGCCGCGTAGATGGCACGATATTCTTTCGGCTGCAGTCCTCCTTCGTGAGTCGTTTGCAACAAGCGATTGTATCCGGTCGCGACAGTCTCATCCGTTGATGGATTCGTTAGCAAATCCCCCGCCAGTTGATCACGCGTAAATTTATCAAATGATTGGTTTTCATCGAAAGAGTTGATCACCCAGTCGCGGTAAGGCGAAATATTTTGAGTCTGATCGCCGTGGTATCCAACGGTGTCCGCATATCGCACAAGGTCCAACCAGAAGACTGCCATTCGCTCACCATATCGTGGCGAGTTCAGCAGTTCATCGACGAGCTTTTCATAAGCGTCAGCGGATTCATCGGCCAGGAATTGTGCCGCCACTTCCTCAGACGGCGGAAGTCCGGTGAGATCAAAGCAAACTCGACGCAGCAACGTCACGCGATTCGCATCAGGGGATGGCGGGAGTTGTTCGCATTCAAGGCGAGCAAGCACGAAACGATCAATCCACTTTCGAGGCCACTCTCCCTGTTTCAATGCCGGAGCTTCA
>JBDNFT010000613.1:0-4783 GCA_041689695.1 Planctomycetaceae bacterium
ATTGACGATGTGTAACCGAGTCCAACACCAATAACCGACATCACAATCAGCAGTATTGCACTGCGTTTTTTTGCTTTCGTCACTTTCTTTTCTTCTTCTGACACTAATAAATCCTGAGCAACCAGCGTTTTTGTCACTCAAATGACGGTGATCCATGAACGAATCGAAACCAGATCATTCTTAAAATGTCTTCTGAATTCGTGGCTGAGACTACTTCATTCCAGAGTGGCACCTGTTGTCGGACACTGTTCTCGTGTTCTCGAAGTGCATTCTCAGAGTTTGACATTGCCGACCGAATCCGGGCCCGGGATTCTACGTAGTGATGAAATATCCTTCGAACTTCAGGTTGTGAGCCTTCAGATAAATAACAGCAAAGTGAGCAGAGATCTACAAGCTCAAGCGGCGATTCTTTGCGCTACTGCAATTCAACGCCAAGGTCCAGCATGAAAAACTTCATGTCTTCCCAGACTTCTTTCTTCGCAGAAGCATTGCGAAGTAAGTATGAAGGATGATAGGTACACAGAACTTTTGCTCCGTTGTATTCAAAGAATTGACGCCGGAGTTTTCCGACTGCACGCGTTTCATTCAACAGATTCTGAGCCGCCACGGCTCCCCAGCAAATGATGTATTCCGGCTGCACGATCTTGATTTGAGCATCCAGAAATTCCCGACAATTCGATGCTTCCTGTGGCAATGGATTGCGATTTCCGGGCGGTCGACAGCGTAACACGTTACAGATATAGATTTCCTCGCGGGTCATTTTGCAGGCCGTGATGATCTTGTTCAGCAGTTGGCCGGCTTCGCCCACAAATGGTTCTCCTTGAGCATCCTCATCCGCACCCGGAGCTTCTCCGATAAACATGATTCGAGCATTCGGATTACCCACACCAAAGACAGTTTGCTTGCGTGTCGTCGCCAACTCCGTACAACGACGGCATTTTGCAACAACTGCTGCAAGTGAACACAATGCCTCTTGTTTCTGTTGTGAATCAGTGAGTGTCTGTTTCAGCAGCTCCTGCACTTCTGCCAGATTTTCGGGACGATTCGCATCCGTAACCTGCAGTTCTTCCACGGAACGTAAGCCGCTTGCCGGGCGTCGCATCTCAGCAACCCCTGCCGTTGCAGGCTTGGCCAATTTTCGCCCCTTAGCAGCGCCATCATCCGCTGATTTGCCCTCACCAGCCGTTGACACTTTACCTTTCGCCAGTTGTTCTGTCTTCTGCTGCGGTTTGGCAACCTTCTGCAGTTCAACTTGTGGTAAGTGCGTGACTCCGACATCAGCCAGATGTTTCAGTAATTGAGCAACAGCACGTTTGGCGTTCACTGTGATTGGTCCGCAGGGAAGTCGAGCTTGAATTTAGACGGGAAAAACGACTGGGAGAGATTGTGGCAGATTCCGCCGTGACTCTCAAATTGCTGAAGGCTCAAACCTGCCCAGAGAGCTCGTTTACTTCGCCAACCATGAATCCAGCGTCTGCGACGCGGTCTGAATTTCTTCTTTTGGCAAAAGGTCTTTTTTCGCCGTGCGAGTCAGCTTTGCAACATAATCCATCGTGCTCTTGACGGCATCAGGGCTGGCGGTAGCATCCATCTTGACGCAGTACAGCAGCATAAATTCGCTCTTGTCGTTCTTTTCAACCATCCAGCCGCCCAGCTTAGTGCGCGAGTTCTGTTCCAGCAGTTTCATCATCGTTTCAGAATTCGGTGTTTGCTTCAGTGTTGCGGCCAGCGTCCAGATTTTTCGCACGTCAGCTCGTTCGAAGTACTCCACTTCTGTCGTGATGAACACTGATTGTTTGCCAGCATCCTTGTCGTCGAATTCAACTTCCAGATGCCCCGACTTGTGGCTGGTGTATTTAAGTTCCGCTTTGTCGAGCAGATCGGTCGCCGGTATCGGAGCAGGCTTCCATGGGCTGGCGAGAAACGTCTTCACTTCTGTGATATCGACACTGTAGCTGACAAGCCGAGCATTGGGTGCAATGGCCTGAGCAATCGCCACCAGTTCGCCTTTGTTGTTCAACACCGGTCCGCCGCTGTCACCGGAATTGATGGGAGCCTGGGTTTCCACAACTTTGAAATCATGTTCGCCAGCTCCTGTGCGGAATGTTTTCTGATAAACCGATCTCACAGTGCCTGAGGTATAAACCCATAATGCATCCGAAGTACCTGGATTGCCGATCGAATCGATATCTTCACCGGGCCCGGCACTTTCGCTCGCCATCAGAACCGCAGTGGCACCTTCTGGAAGTCGGTCCAGTTCTATCAGTGCAAGATCGCGTTTCCGATCGACGCTCAACACGCGACCGCGGATGCCAAGCGTCTTAACGTTGTCGAGATAATGCTTTCGCGTGTTATCTGCCTTCTCGTTTTTAAAGTCCGGGAAGAAGATCACGGCCGCTCGAGCTTCGCCCACGACATGGAAATTTGTGATCACCAGTTTCTTTTCGGAATCTACCAGCACGCCAGTGCCGCTGGATGTTTCGCCGCCTGTTTTTGCCAGTACCCAGACGGTAGATTTCAGGGCGGTTTGATACACCGCACTGTCAGCCCTAACGCTGGCCGATTGGGCAGACAGAAGGCAAAGCACTCCAGCGGCGACCATTGATCGCAGGCTGGCAGTTTTCGTACAGACGCTTGATGTGCAGTGGAGAGTTTTCATGGAAACACCGTTTTTCTGTGAGATCGAAGCAGAAATTGACTGAGCACCAGGCTGTCGCTCAATATCCAAAGCGTCAAAGAAATCAATTTGTTACAGCGGAAATTTTTTTTTTAAGTCAAGGGATACACATTGACGGACGGTCGTCTGGTTCCGCGCGAATCAAGAGCAGCGCGAATGGCCGGCAATTCATTCGCGCTCAGCTCGATTCGCGCGGCCCGCTTGAGTCGAACAGGTATGTCCAGGCGACGTCGAAAAGCCACAACGCACCGACTCGCAATCGGCTGCCGTCGGTATACCATATCGCTTCCAGACAGCAGGCTCGCTGGGCAGGTCAGTGTGTTGAGGGACTTTGCTGAAGGGCAAGCCATGAACATCACGGGCGGACGCAGGCCGTCTTCGGACCGGCCCTTGCTCTTCACCTCGCGCACACTTCAAGTCCGTCATTCCAATCCAGCGAAAAACCAAGAAACCATTCAATCCACATCTGCTCCCCGTACACGTTGCATGTCTCACCGCAAACTCACTGTTCTGCAAATTCTCCCCGCTCTCGAAAGCGGTGGCGTGGAACGTGGAGTTCTGGAAGTTGCTGATGCACTCGTCGCGGCGGGACATCGATCTTTGGTGGTTTCTGATGGTGGCCGCATGGTGGCGGAACTGATCAATCACGGCAGCGAACATTTTCAAATGTCGATTGGCAGGAAGTCGCCACTCACATTGAGGCACGTTCCGTGGCTGAGAAAAATGATGATCGATCGACAGGTTGACGTCATCGACATTCATTCTCGAATGCCGGGCTGGATGACGTGGCTGGCATGGAAAAGCCTGTCAGCAGCGCATCGGCCGGCTTTGATTTCGACACTGCATGGACTGCATTCAACGGGGTTCTACAGCAGCGTGATGTGTCGGGGCGAGCACGTCGTTGCGGTCTCTGACACCGTGCGTGATTATGTGCGGAGAAATTACAAATTCGTTACGGAGGATCGACTGCATTTGATTCATCGCGGCGTTGACGGCCACGAATATCCGCGCGGCTTTCAGCCGGATGAATCATGGAAGACGGACTTCTTTACGCAGTTCCCGAGCGCTAAGAATCAGCCTTTGCTGACGCTCGCGGGACGCATCACACGTCTGAAGGGACATCGGGATCTGCTTGAACTGCTCGCTCGCTTGAGAGATCGTGGCGTCGCGGCACACGGGCTGATCGTCGGGGGAACGGACGCTCGAAAGGTAGCCTACGCCGATGAATTGAATTCTCTCGTAGCGTCATGGGATTTGTCTGATCGCGTTACATTTTGCGGTCATCGGTTTGACCTGAAACAGATTTACGCGATTTCATCGATTGTACTTTCACTGTCATCGACGCCTGAGTCCTTTGGTCGAACTGTTGCTGAAGCGTTGTCGATCGGCACCCCTGTCGTGGGCTACGACCATGGTGGTGTGGCGGAAATCCTGGCGGCTCAATTTCCAGCCGGAGCTGTGGAACCGGGAAATCTCGATAGCTTGTCTGACACGGTCGCTTCTATTTTACTACAGTCTCCAGTGCCTAGCGTGAATGCTTTCGATAAAGGCACGATGCTGAAGAAGACGTTGGAGTTATACGAGATGGCGGCGGACTACGTAGGCTGACCTGTCCTCAGGTCAGCATCCTTCGGCATGGTGAGACGACAAACGGTAGCGTTGCATGCGGGCGTGGCGATTGGGGATTCTCGTTCTGCTGGGGAAGTTGCTGAATCGGGTTTGGCTTTAAGATGTGGCTGCGGTGCAGGATTCCGACCTGGGACAGGTCGGACTACTTGGCATGGCAATTGCCTTGCCTCCCTAAAGTGCCAGTTATCTGCCGTCCTCGACACTCAGACCGTGGTTTTTCCGAGTGCAGACCCGGCATTGACCGTAGTTTGTCTGATCCAATACACTTGTCAGCCTTTGACTTACGACAAAACCGCCATATTTCGATCCGAGAAGATCGTCCTGCCGAAGTGGCAGAACGCCGTCTAAACCCCGGATCATAAGTTTTATCACCTAGAATCTCAGGACGATCGCGCGACATGGAGTTTCTGGAAAAAGTAGGCGACTTCTTTGAAGTTGCCAGTGGGAGGCTGGTACGCGGCATCACGACGCTGTTTG
>JBDNFT010000614.1:0-2601 GCA_041689695.1 Planctomycetaceae bacterium
CTGGTCTTTGTGTGAGCCGCAGGCGCTAGCCTCGGGCATTGGCACGAACAAGGTTTTTACTGCGAAAGCCCCGACGCTAGCGCGTTCGGCTCATCTGAAGTGACGCTGCCCAATTAGGAAATGTTGACAAATTCTCTATCGGTAAAATCATGGCATCGTTTTTCAAATCTACTCGTCGTGTCGAATTCTGTGAGACCGATATGGCGGGTATCGTGCATTTCTCCAACTTCTATAAATGGATGGAGCAGATTGAGCACGGGTTCTTTCGTTCACTCGGCCTTTCGATCGTTGGGACTCAGCCCGATGGCTCCGTCATTGGCTGGCCGCGCGTTTCGGCGCAATGTCGCTTTGAATCACCGGCACGCTACGAGGAAACTCTGGATGTTATGCTCACCGTCCAGCGGATCGGCGTGAAATCATTGACGTTCGATGTGGCGTTCACACATAATGGGCGTAGCGTGGCTAAAGGCACGATGAAAACTGTCTGCTGCATCCTGCGTCCAGGGCAACCACTGGTATCTCTGGAAATTCCAGATTCCTACCGCTCCCAAATGGAAGAGTATCGCAGCGCTTGAAACTCGTAATCGAAAACGGAAGACTATGCCTCTCGTACTTAACATGCACAATGTCAGTCGTTCATTCGAAACGCCTCGAGGCGCACTGGCGATTCTGCGTGAGGTCAATCTGAAAGTCGTTTCCGGCAATGCCGTCGCCATTCGCGGACCATCCGGTTGCGGCAAAAGCACGCTGCTCTATCTGGCTGGAACATTGGATCAGCCATCATCCGGTTTGATTGAAATCCTTGGTGAGAACCCATGGAGACTCAGTTCCAGTCGATTGGCGTCGTTTCGAAATCAGCATATCGGATTCATTTTTCAGGATCATCAGCTATTGCCTCAGTGCAGTGTGCTGGAAAATGTGTTACTGCCCACGCTTGCCGGATTCGGATCAGAGGGTGATGTTCGACAACGTGCCCATGCTTTGCTGGAACGAGTTGGCTTGAAGGATCGACTTCATCATCGGCCTGGTCGATTGTCTGGCGGTGAACGGCAGCGCGTCGCTGTTTGCCGCGCGTTGATTCATCAGCCATCATTGTTGCTTGCTGACGAACCGACCGGAAATCTTGATCCCGTCACAGCAGAAGAAATTGGAACGCTGCTGCTTGAGGTCGCTGCGGAACACGACACAGCCTTGCTGTGCGTCACACACAGTGATGCTTTGGCCGCAACATTTCCACATTCTGTCACTCTGAACAATGGCAGCCTGACATTTACCGATGCGTTGGCACAGCAGCAGAGTTAAGCAGATTTGCTGTTGTGATTTTTCTGAGTTGTTCGATGCTGCCGTTGTTCAAGAAAGTCTCTCCGTAGCGAAACTCGTCAAGAGTTTCGTTCCTTTACGCGCCGAAAGTCTTGACGACTTTCGCTACTTGCAGGCTGTCGGGTTGCGAATACACATTAAATCGACAGCCTGCATCGTGCGCCCTGCAGGGTCGCTGTCTATTGTGCAAAAACCGGTAATGACATGGAGACAGGCCATGTAGTACGTTTCGTGTATGGAACGGACACCATTCGACAACTTGAGCCATGATGAGCTGGTGGGAATGATCCTTCAGTTGCAGAAGCAGGCGGCTGCGCAAACGAAGCAGAACGCGGCGCAAGCGAAGCGGATCACGGAACTGGAAAGCGAGCTGAAGGAGTTGCGGAAGAAGAATCCGACACTGCGGCTCGATGAAGCATTTTCAATGAAGGTCGAAGAGAAGCGTCGCGAAGAGGCTCAGCAGCACGGAAAGCCCTTAAAGAAGAAACAGAATTGCAAACGACGCGGGCGAATCACCACCGCTGAAAAGCTGGCCAAGGCGACTCAGCAAGAAGACATCGCCGCCGACAAGCGTTTGAGCGAAGCGGGTCGTCGAACTCGCGTGGTGCCGTTGATCGATGCCATCCGTGACTGCACACGGGCTCGCATTGCCGATGAGACGAAACCTGCGGATGATGCGGAAAAAGACTTCTTTAATTTGACTCATGAAATCGTGCGTCTGCTGGGCGGCAACGAGCTGATCACATTCGTTATTCATCCGGAAGCGGACGGGACGAATACTATCAGCGAACGCCAGGTTCGTGACGCGGCTCAGGATCGCCTGACCGGCCCGACGAACACAGCCGAACGAGGTGCCCGACGCTACACGCTCATTACCAGCGTCCCGGATTCGCTGCGAGCGTATGTGACGAAGCTCACGCTGAAGTCGCCTCTGGAAGAACTCGATCGCTGACAACAGACAGGTATCAGTTGCTCCGCCGTCTGGTGAAGAAACTCAAACTTCGGGCTCTTGATCTGGCAGACAAGATTCACTCGCCGCTGAAACTCCTGGTGCCGCTGATCAACAACGGATGATTTTCCAAAGACAAATCAACTCGGACCAGTCAAGCATTCGAACCATCAAGTCTCGAACGCACTGACAAGTGCCAAATCAGCAAGCACTCCACGCTGTGCACAATGGACTGCGACGCCTGGGGACATCGTGGCAGCCGGGAATAAGACACGCTCCGGCATTACGACGGAGCGCGTGGGTTTGATTCTGCTGCCGATCATTCGTTTGAA
>JBDNFT010000615.1:0-3544 GCA_041689695.1 Planctomycetaceae bacterium
GGAGAAGACGATTCTCAACTCACCACGCTATCTGAATCAGTACGGCATCGACTGTGCGTGTCTGTTCATGCGTCCGCCAGGCGATCCTGGTTTCACGTCGATTGAACGCAAAGCGGCCGCCGCTGGCGCTGAGATTATCGGCATCGACGATCGCGGTGCGACCGATTGGCGAGTTGTCCGCGATTGCATTCGTGTGTGCCGCGAACGCCAGGTCACTGTTTGGCATGCGCATGATTACAAGAGCAACGCGTTGGGACTTCTGGTTCGACGGTTTCACAGAATGCATCTGGTCACGACGGCTCACGGCTGGGTTCGATTTACGGCCAGGACGCCGCTGTACTACAAAATCGATCGCTTCTGCATGAAGCGCTACGAAGAAATTATTTGCGTATCGTCAGATCTTTACGACCGCTGTATCGAGAACGCTGTTCCGGCCGGTCGCCTGCATCAGATCGACAACGCGATCGTGCTGGATGACTATTGCACGGCAGCTCCTCGGCTGGAAGACAAAGCTCGCTTTGGCTTTGAATCGCAGCGATTTTTGATCGGTGCGGCCGGCCGTTTGTCGGAAGAAAAAGGTTTTCATCACCTGATCAATGCCGTTGCTAAGCTGATTCAGGCCGGAAATCCTGTGGGCCTTGTGATCGCTGGCGAAGGACATTTGCGAGACCAATTGCAGCAGCAGATCAATGCCCTGGAACTGCAACGTCATATTCGACTTTGTGGATTTCTGGCGGATCCTCGTGAACTGTATCGAGCGATCGATCTGTTTGTCCTGAGCAGCCTGCGTGAAGGGCTACCGAATGTTGTTCTGGAAGCGATGGCGACTGCACGGCCGGTCGTGGCGACGAACTGCAATGGTATTCCGAAGCTGATTGAACACAACGTCAACGGCCTGATTGTACCAATCGACAATGAGTCAGCGTTGCATAATGCGATCTCTGAATGCGTGAGGTCCGAAGATCTTCGGTCACGCCTGGGGTACGCTGGTCGAGAAACGATTGCGCAGAACTTCTGCTTCGATCGACGGATGAAAAAAGTCGTTGATGTTTACCGAGGTCTGTCGCCGGAACTTGCCGCGCAGATTAAAAAGACACCAATCATAGGACGGGACTCCAGTCCCGTCCTGACACAATTCGAAACGATTAGAAATTAAAACTTGTTCCGAGTTGGTCACCGCTACACAAACACGCACATAGACATAAACGCACCACGATTCAAAACATACTACAAACCATGACGACCACACTTGCTCAATCAACCATAACTCTGCACTGCGAAAACACGCCACCTGCTGGCTGGAACAGCTACCTCATGCGCTGGGGCTATGACGGATTTCATTGCCGCACTGAATGGGCAAACGTTTTCGCGACCGCATTTCGACATCGGCCATATTTTCTGTGGATCGAACAGGATCAACGCATCGTCGGCGTGTTGCCCTTGATGCGTATTTCCGGGCCGATCTTCGGTAGCTTTCTTGTCAGTCAGCCGTATCTCAACACCGGTGGAGTTCTCGCGGATTCCGAACACATCGCAACTCAATTGATCGGTCGCGCCGTTGACCTAGCTGATTCACTCAATGTGAAACATCTTGAACTGCGACACGAACGCCGCGCGGTGCATGAACGATTGAATTCAGTGAACACAGAAAAAGTTCACATGCGGCTAGACCTTCCAGCAACTGCCGATGAACTTTGGACAGGGTTGAAATCGAAACTTCGCAGTCAAGTGAAGAAGCCGTTGAACGACGAATCGTTAAGCGTCCAGTTTGGGCATCTGGATCAGCTCAATTCTTTCTACAGCGTCTTCTGTCGAAACATGCGTGATCTAGGCACGCCGCCGTTTTCGAAAAAGCTGTTTCGCGAAATACTTGTACAGTTTGGTGATTCGGCGGAGATCTGTTCAGTGATGCAGAACGGACAGCCGATTGCATCAGGATTTCTTCTGCATGGACCGGAAGTAACTTTGATTCCCAGTGCGAGTTCGCTGCGAGACTTCAATCACACGGCGTGCAACATGCTGATGTACTGGCATTGTCTGAAACGCAGTGTCGAACGTGGTCAGAAAGCGTTCGACTTTGGCCGCAGTTCGCACGACAGTGGCACATTCAAATTTAAACAACAATGGGGCTCGGAAGAATATCCTGCTGTCTGGCAATACTATTCTCGCAAAGGCGATATCAGTGACGCTCGCCCGAACAGCGGCAAGTTCGACAAGGTCATTGCCGTGTGGCAGAAGCTACCGGTGTGGCTGACGAAAATCGTCGGGCCGGAAATCGTACGAGGGATTCCATAACAACAGTGAATTTGCCCGATTTTTGCTCGCCAGTCGCTCGCTGCAAAAGTACACTGACGGCATGACACCGACAGTAACAGAACAAATGCGACAAGCGCTACAAGCCGAACATGGTCGGCCGGTGAAGCTCGTTGATGAACAAACGAGTCTGATATACTACGTCATTTCTGCAGAGATGTTTGAAACTGTCAGAGCACTGATGACTGACGCAGAGTTTAATCCGCGCGAGATGTATCCGCTGCTGGCGAAGGCCGCCGCTGCTGCTGGCTGGGATGACCCAATCATGGACGCCTGCGACAACTATGATGAAAACAGGAAGTAGTGTACAACGCGGAGACGTCGTGTTGCTGCCAATCTCATTTGTCTCCCGTGTCGGCACAGATATGACATGACTGTGAGCTAACCGCTGCGCATGTCCCTTCTCCCCCCGAGATCGGCGGAGAAGGTGGCCGACAGGCCGGATGAGGGGGGGTGACTTTTTTTGTGCGACGAAGCTGAATAACAAATGCCAAATTCCCCCTCACCCTAGCCCTCCCCCCGGGGTAAAGTTTTGAAATTGGAAATCTATTTGCGGGGGGGACAATCGCAACATATTCTCACCGGCGCTTCTTCTTCCGCCCAGCAGGTTTGGCTTTCGCTTTGGCTTTGATCTCCGCTTTACCAGCCGGTGACCGAGGTGTTCGTGGTTCGTTCTCCAGCACTTTGTCCAGTCGCTTGCTGAAGCTCATGAACTTTGTCATTTCAACCGGCAGCGGTGAACTGAATCGCATCGGTTCGCCGGTAATTGGATGATCAAATCCCAGCGTTGAAGCGTGCAGCGCGAATCGCTTGGGAGCCCAGGGGATCTTCTCCCACAAGTCCGTGCGGTATCGATTGTCACCCAGCACCGGATGCCATGCTTCCGCAAAGTGAACTCGAATCTGATTGCGGCGACCAGTCTCCAGCTGCACGGCCACGTGAGTCGTATCAGGCAGGCGTTCGATGACTTGATAATGGGTCACCGCGAGTTCGCCGTCATCTTCTTCATCGGTTGAATATCGATTGAGGTTTTTTCCAGTGGCGAGATAGCTGCGGAATTCGCCACTGTCCTGCTTCATCACCCCGGCAACAATTGCGTCATATCGACGATCGGGTTTGCGCTGGCGAAACTGATTCTGCATCAGCCTGGCATCTTCTTTGGTCTTCCCGAACATCAGCAGTCCGGACACGCCGCGATCAAGGCGATGAATAATGAAAGCACCACGGCCAC
>JBDNFT010000616.1:0-3588 GCA_041689695.1 Planctomycetaceae bacterium
CGACCTCGTCGTCGCCACCACAACCAACCCCATGGCAACGCAAAGCCCACAACAGCCCCCGCAGGAATCAGCGACGCGGGAGCTCGCACAATCACGGCCAGCATGCCACCGACACCTGCCGCAGCAGCACACACAGCCAGAAAATGTTCTATCGACAGTGGCGAATCAGCCTGACGAAAAAATATCGGCAATTGGGCGAACCGAGCAATAAGTCCACCCACGAACCCCTGAGCGGAATTCATGCCGTCTCGCATCAATTGATTCGTAATATCCTTCTTTGAAGTCTGCGCAGCAGCTCCGGTGAAAGCGGCAAGTCGAGCTTCGAGCGTGGAATCCGTGTTTCCTTTAAATGCAGAATACAATCCGAACACCAGCGTCAGGACGCCGATGAACGCTGCGATCATAATGATGAGATTTGGTTCCATGTTCGAACTCACTACAGAGAATAATCAAAGCCAATTCTTAACTGGTGACTGACGACTGATCACGGTGATCGCATTGTGCGTTGAGCGAACAGTCCGTTCGGCAAACGCACGCCACCTGCTTCCAGATGCTCGATGCACTTCGGACGAACGCCTGTCGATTCAAAGTGACCGTGCGCTTTTCCATTTTCGCCAATGCCATCCTGAACAAACTTAAAGATGTCCTGCATTACGATTGTCTCGCCTTCCATACCGACGATTTCTGTAATGTAGGTCACTTTACGAGGCCCGCCTTGCAAACGGCTCGCCTGAATGATTAGATGGACAGCTGACGCAATTTGCTTTCGAACAGAAGACAGCGGCAAGTCGCAACCTGACATGTTCACGAGAGTTTCAATACGTGAAATCGCATCGCGTGGATTGTTGGCGTGGACTGTCGTCATGGAACCATCGTGGCCTGTATTCATGGCCTGCAACATGTCTAAAGCTTCGCCGCCGCGGCATTCACCGATGATGATTCGGTCGGGACGCATACGAAGAGCATTTCTCACAAGGTCTGTAGTAGAGACTTTGCCTTTGCCTTCAATATTCGGCGGGCGTGTTTCCAGACGCAGTACGTGTTCCTGCTGCAACTGAATTTCCGCCGCATCTTCGATCGTAATGATTCGGTTGTCGTTTGAAATGAAGCTGGAAAGCGTATTCAACAGCGTCGTCTTACCAGAACCTGTACCTCCACTGATGATGATGTTCAGTCGAGCCTTCATGGCTCCTTCCAAAAACATCACCATCTCCGGCGTAAACGCGCCAAACTTCAAGAGATCTTCAAGAGTCAGCGGGTTGGAACCGAATCGACGAATCGTGAGTGACGGTCCATCAAGAGCCAGCGGCGGAATAATCGCATTCAGACGTGAACCGTCCGGCAGGCGAGCGTCCACCATCGGTGATGTTTCATCAACACGACGACCGACACGTGACACAATTCTGTCCAGAATCTGCAACAGATGATCGTTGTCTCGGAATGTCACGTCCGACTTGATGATGCGTCCGTTCTTTTCGAGAAAGACGTTTTTGGGTCCGTTGATCATGATATCCGCCACGCCCTCTTCCTTGAGCAGCAATTCCAGCGGACCGAACCCAAAGGCTTCGTCCAAAACTTCTTCAACCAGACGTTCACGCTCTGAACGGTTCAGCAGCGGATTTTCAGTATCGCAAAGATGCTCGACCACGACGCGAATTTCGCGGCGCAGTGAATCGCCTTCCAACTCGTTCATTCGAGTCAGATCCAGTTTCTCCACAAGCTTGTTGTGGATGTGTGATTTGAGTGCTTCAAAATCGTTCGTGTTTTGCCGAGATTTCATAGGGGCGATCATTGACTGCTTCTCCGCGTCTTTTCAGACGTTACTGAGTGGCACACTTCCGGATTCGGGGTGACAGAGAGGATCTCCGGTTTAAGTCCACTATGGAAAATAGGTCACAGATCGGGGCTGTGTCGGAAGGATTAGGTTGAAATGTTGCCAGAAACCCACAAATTCAGCGTCTTGCGGCCTTGTACCGCTTCCAGATGTATTAACTGAGACGGTGATAACGGCAGTGGCGCATTCCTCTTCGGCTAAACAAAAGCAAACCTGGGGCGGCGTTCATCCACATTCGTGGATTCTCTTGCCCCAGGCTGATTTGCATGAGCCTGTCAGGCTCAATCGCAACATTGTCGCCGATCGGATGCAACTCACTTTCCACACAAGTCTCAACGCGCACTCCATTTTTGCGCAGAACCTTTTTCTGCCTCTATTGTGACTTGTAAGTAAGCGAGCAGCGATCCCTAAACCGCTGACATTTCTATACCCGCTTGGCTATGATCACGAAATTGAGTCCTCAATTCCCTGCCGACGGAATCACCAATGAAGCATATTACCTCCCTCTTATCGCTTTTGATCCTTGCCAGCGCTGCTACAGCGAATGACACGCACAAGCCAAACATTGTCTATCTGCTGGTGGATGATCTTGGCTGGTCAGATTGTGGGTTCATGGGCTGCAAGGACATCCAGACACCTCAGATCGATTCACTCGCAAGACAGGGAGCGATTCTGAAATCGTTTTATGACCAGCCAGTCTGTTCGCCCACGCGAGCCTGTCTGATGACAGGTCGTTACGCGACTCATACTGGCGTCTACACCGTCGTCCGTCCCGGCGCACCGTGGGGATTGCCACTGAACGAGCGAACTCTGCCGCACGCATTGCGCGAGGCCGGTTATGCGACTGCGATCTGTGGCAAGTGGCATCTTGGAGAATACCAGCCGGAATACACGCCAACTCATCGCGGGTTCGATCAGCAATACGGCCACATGTTTGGAGCGATCGATTATTTCACGCATATCCGCGACGGCAAGCACGACTGGTATCGCAACGATGAACCTGTGCAAGAAGAAGGCTACTCGACGCATCTGATTGCCAAAGAGGCATGCCGTGTCATTGCCAGCAAGCCGGACGACAAACCACTGTTCCTGTATGTGCCGTTCAATGGCATCCATGCACCGTTGCAGGTGCCTGACGAATACAAAAAAAACTACAGTGAACTTCTGGAACCACGCCGATCCATCGCTGGAATGCTGGCTGCTGTTGATGAAGCGATCGGACAAATCAAAGATGCATTGAACGCCAAAGGTCTGACCGATAATACTCTCATCATTTTCTCCAGCGACAACGGAGGTCCAAATCCAGGCAGAGCTACAATCAACGCGCCATTGCGAGCTGGCAAAGGCACCATCTACGAAGGCGGCGTCCGAGTCTGCGCGTTTGCAACGTGGCCCGGTCACATTCCAGCCGGCGCAACGATCGATGAACCGTTACATGGTGTCGATTGGTATCCAACACTGCTGAAGCTGGCAGGTGCCTCCATCGAGCAACCACTTGCACCGGACGGCCTTGATATCTGGCAAGTGTTGACCAAAGGTGCCAAATCGCCGCACGATGCCATTCTTTTGATGGGCGGTCAGCCGAGCAAAGCCGCGATTCGTATGGGCGACTGGAAACTGCTGCTGAACGCCAGTCAGCAGGACGCCCAAGAAGCACCTGCCGAAGCACCTCGCGCGGCTGAAGAAGTTGAACTCTATAACCTTGCTAACGACATCAGTGAAGCAAAAAACCTCGCCGAAACACAGCCGGAGAA
>JBDNFT010000617.1:0-1519 GCA_041689695.1 Planctomycetaceae bacterium
ATTGAACAACGATTGCAGGTTCTCGCAGATTCATTGCCGGGGCTTTTGCTGTATGTTGACAGCAGTCTGGTGATTCAATTCGTCAACAAGATGGGAGAGAGCTGGCACGCCAGAGGGTTAAGTCATGCCGCAGACGAAATGTTGGGGCGGCATTTGGCGGAAGTGATGACACCCGAACACTATCAACTTGTCTATCCGTGGATTGAGCGAGCTTTGAACGGTGAATCCGTTGAATTTGTGACTCCGCAGCGTTTCGTACACGGGGAGCCAATGTTTCGCAGTGTCATTTATGCTCCTCACCACGCGGAAGACGGAACGGTCCCAGGATTTTTCGCACTGGTGATGGACATCACTGATCGGCGGCAAGCCGAACTGAAACGAGATGAACTTGAACGTCAGTTGACAGAAGCTCAGAAACTGGAGGCAGTTGGAACATTGGCGGGCGGGATTGCGCACGACTTCAATAACATGCTGCAAGTGATTCTGGGCTACAGCGATATTCTGCTGATGCATAGAGGTAGCGAAGCTGTGATTGTTGAACAACTCACCGCGATCCGCAATGCTGCTCGACGGTCATCGGATTTGACGCAACAATTACTGGCATTCGCCCGTAAACAATCGACGTCACCCGCAGCACTCAAGCTGAACGAAGCTGTGCCTCGCATGCTGCGTTTGATGAGGCGAGTTGTCAGCGAAGAAATCGAACTGACATGGCACGCGCCAGACGATCTATGGGCAATCCTGATTGATCCTGCTCAATGGGACCAGATTGTTGCGAATCTCATCGTAAATTCGCGCGACGCCATTCGCAGTCACGGCCGGATTGAACTCACCGCTCAAAATCTTCCTGTGTTGATTCAAGCAGACTCGGAATTCGTACGTAGTTCGCCGGGCGATTGTGTTGTGTTCACAATTCGGGATAACGGCTGCGGGATGGATGAAGTCACGCAGGCTCGGATATTTGAACCATTCTTTACGACAAAGGATTTGGGCAAAGGCACGGGACTGGGACTATCAACAGTCTATGGCATCGTTGATAAACACGAAGGCACAATTTCCGTCATAAGTTCTGAAGGAGTCGGCACGACAATCAAAATATGTTTTCCAAAATGCGAATCCCTCGAAGAGCTGACATCGCCCGGCATTGATGTGCCGAGCCTCGCCATGGGGGCCACTACGATTCTGCTCGTCGAAGATGAACCTCTGGTCCTGGATCTTGGTAAATCTCTTCTCAAGACGCTGGGATACACTGTCATTGTGGCTCGATCAGCGGCTGAAGCGATCGAAATTGCGGGACAGTCTCCGATAAATCTGCTGATTACCGATGTCATCATGCCGGAGATGAACGGACAGGACCTTGCCACCTTGATTGTTCGTCTGCAGCCACGTGTTCGAGTGCTTTATATGTCAGGATTTGCGAACGAAGTGTTGAGCCAAAGAGGTATCGATCATTCGGACTTGGGGTTCCTGCAAAAACTGTTCAGCCCTGGGGAACTGGCGAATCGTGTTCGCGATCTGC
>JBDNFT010000618.1:0-9337 GCA_041689695.1 Planctomycetaceae bacterium
ATTCCTGCCACCAGAGTCAATGATTTCAATCGCCGCAGTGGGCCGATCGCAACCGCATCCCTTTGGCCAGCAATAAGCTCGGGCAGCATAGATTGCAGTTGGTCGGTAAGTTCTTCGACGCTATTTGAATCGCTGTCACTCAATTCCCTGGCGATCATTTGAGACAACTCGGCAAGCTGACGCTGCGAACGCCGATTCAGCTTTTCTGGCAAAATTGCCGCGTCAGGTAAGCTCATTCCGAGCATCAGGTGCAACACGGCCGCGACGGGACGATCATTGTCGGCTTCGGTGATGAGTTCCCGCAGTCGTTTGATTTCCGATCGATGTGCCACGAAGTCGGTCTGCAGCGATTCCATCAAAACGTCAATCAGCAATTCGCGAGAAGTCTCATGGTCTGACTTGGACATCAGCCCCTGTTCGAGCAACGTAATGGCTGAAGGAATATCATTTTGCAGCAATCGCTCCGTTGCCTGTTCAGCCAGATTCGGTGAAGTTTTCCCATTGGAATACGCGCGGATGGAATCCAGATTCTGCGACAAAAGCTGATCGCCGATAATCAGCAGATTGCCTGGAATTGTACCATCGTTCTGTTCGGCGGTGACATCGCTTGAGCCCTTGAGTTCCTGTGTCACCAAGGTGCGACCAGCCTGCACGTCGAAACTGACAATTGCTGGCAGAGACGTCGGGATCTGCAGGATGTGACCATCGGTCGCCGCACGTCCACAAATAATGCCGTCTGAAATCGTCTGGCTCCAAAGCAATTCTTTGTTGTCGAGCCGAAATGCCTGAACCGTACGATTGCCACAAAGAATCAATTTGTCGTCAACAATCGCTGCGATACTATGGAATTCGCCTCGATTGAGCACCCAGCGTTCCTGTCCCGTCTGCAAATCCAGACAGAACAGCTTGCCGGAATCACGGGGCGTCACGATGATGCTGTTTCCAACGATCCTCGGCAACGAATCGGTCCAGCGCGAATCCAGATCGACGCGGCCCGAATCCCACGGATCGCTGGCACCGGACAGAACCGGCGCGTCGCCTCCAATTTCCTGAGCGTGCATATTGTTGGCATACCGAAACACCCATCGTACGGCATTGTCTTCGGCTGAGACCGCGACGATTTTTTCATCGCATGTGGGGCAGATCAACATGCCGTGAGCGTAAGACGGAATCAACCCCGCATGTTTTCGAACGGGATGATTGCTGACATCGAACTGAGGCTGAGTCAGCAGTTGGGATCGCACGACACGGGGATTGTCAGTTGCATTACTCTTCGCGGCAGGTTCGGCAATCTGCAGCAGGAATAGCCCTTCGCTGTTTTCTGCCAACACGTAGGTTCGATTTCCAAGAATCAACGGTGCGCCAAGAAAATAGAATCCGGCCAACAGATTGCCTTGACCTTTGGGTTGAGTTGCCGACTGAGTTTGTCCGCCGACTTCCCATTTGAAGAGTCCCGTCTGCAAGTCGTAGGCTCGAATAAAATTATTGACTGGCGTATTGCTGGCGTTCGTGCGAAACATCAAGCGATAAGGTTCGTTGTCCGTCGCACCAGACGCATCTTCAACGACGTACAGCGTTGTCGCAGATGCGGCGAACTGAGCCGATGTGTTTGTTCGAACCAACTGATTTCGCAAGCTCGGCGCCAGATACATGGACTGCGCGTTCGCTCGGATATCAATGCGAAAGGGCATCTCCTGTTCGTCGGAGTCACTGGGTTCGTTTGTGGCTTCAGGCGCGTTTGAATCTGCGAGTTTTTTCATTTCGCGAGCTTCGTCTTCAGCAGCTTGCAGCAGATCGCGAATTCGACCGTCGGGGTGCGTGACTTCCCAGACGATTTCGCCATCAATGGCATTGACTGCCCGGATGCCGCACAGTGTTCGGAAAATGACCATGTCACCAACACGCAAAGGTGAGGCGGCAGGCATTATGATTCCGTTCCGTTGCTCCTGAATCCTGTTAAATTTCAGCGTGGGATCCCGCATGCTTTGCAGCACCGGATTCAGGCGATCTGAGTACAGGACATCGTTGACAGACAGTGAATCCGATGCCCAAATCTGCTGCAACCGCGCTGGACCTCGAGAGCGCGATGCGAAACGGCGATAGTTGCCACCTGGTTGCCGCCATTCAGTCGCATCAGCAGCAGGGACACCAGTCAGCGTTGTCAGCCAGTTTTGCAAATCTGACATCGACGCAGAATTTGGCTGCGGAAGTTTTTGCAGAACTTCGAGCGGTGGCTGAACGGCGACCAGAGCAGACACACTTTCAAGTGCGTCGCGATTGAGTCCCGCTCGCCAATTGCAAATGGCGATCTGCAGTGACACTTCGGCTGAGTCGGCACTGTCAGGTTTACTGCCACTGACACGCAGCATCAGATTGAGTAATAACGCGGCCTCAAGATCATCGCCGCGATCAATCGACTGTCGTGCCAGAATACGTAAAGCATTTCTGGCCGCGGGACAGAATGCGTATCGCAAAGTCAGACGTCGCAAGTTCGAAGAGTCGGCATCAGCGATGGCTTCGGACACTCGAGCTTCCGCGACTTGTGAAAACTGCCTCAAATACTCTGATTTGAATTCCTCGGGCGCGGTAAGGAATAGATCTTCCAGTCGAGCTCGACCACCCGCCAATCGCTGTGTCTGTCCGGCAGCCAGTTGATCTGCGGCGGCTCCGGAACCAGTCAGCAGCGGATCTTCGCGCTCGCAGGCGCGTTCCCATGCGACGTCGAACTGTTCAACTGCCTGAAGCCACTGCTTTCCTGTCATCGATTGTTCTGTATCGAAAATCATCTGCAGCAATTCACGCTGGCGGACATCCTCGCCATTCTGAGTGGCGAATGCAGATGATGTCAGCAGACACAGCAGCACGCCAGAGAGCGTCAGTCCTGGCAGCAGCGCCAGAACTCGACGTGTGATCGAAGATCGCTTTGGATTGAATGTGATTTCCATACGCATCAGCCGCACCGAAGAAGTCCTTGCAAACATCGTCAAAAGGACGAGTCTGTGCGCACAGTGTCTCAAATCCGATCCGGTCCGTCTATCTTCATCTCTATACGTAGCAATCGTTCTTTGGTCACTCATTCTGGCACGTCACTTGCACTTCCATCTGAGTACTGACATTCTGCCGTTTGGGCAGCGTGTCGAATTTTGACAGAGAGGTGATTTAATGTTCATGATGTTTGACATGAAATATCTACTGATTGTGCTGATCCCAGGACTCATCATGTCCGGTCTTGCCAGCCTGATGGTCAAATCGGCATTTAACAAGTATTCGCAGGTTGGCACTCGGCGAGGTTTCACCGGCGCGCAGGCTGCGCAGATCATGCTGGAAAAGGCTGGCATCCATGATGTGCGGATCGTGGCGACAAATGGATTTCTGAGCGACCACTATAACCCATCTACAAAGACACTGGCGTTGTCGGAGCAAGTCTATGGGAGTAAATCCGTCGCGGCAGTTGGTGTGGCCTGTCACGAAGCAGGCCACGCATTGCAACACGCGGTTGGGTACGCTCCACTGGGCCTGCGGTCGGCGATCGTGCCGATTGTAAGTTTTGGGGCTCCGTTTACTGACACACTGCTGATGCTCGGTTTGTTCCTCAACATGCGCCCGCTCTTGCTGCTGGGCATTGCCGCATTTGCAATCGTTGTTGTGTTTCAGTTGATCACGCTTCCCGTTGAGTTCAATGCCAGCGCGCGGGCGAAACGATTGTGCGTTGAAACTGGCATCATCGATGCAGATGAACGCGTGGGAGTTGATCGCGTGCTGAATGCTGCGGCGTTGACGTACGTGGCCGCCTTTGTCAGCAGCTTACTGACGCTGCTTTATTATCTCTGGCGAGCTGGCTTGATCGGTGGACGACGTAACGATTAATCAGACTCGGCGAGCGGCGGGTGTTAGCCCGCCGGTACGAAACGCCCCCGAGAGTACTTTTGCCACCGCTGCGCCGATAATCTTCGGAATCGCCATCAGGTGTCAATCCGACAATTCAGAACAGGCGATGGGTTTCGGGTGTTGTACCAGTGGGCTGACGCCCACCGCTCGCCGGACAAATCATTGCTTCGAAGTTTCTTCCGCTGCGGTCACGGCATCGATTGAAGCGGTTTCCGGTTGCCGATGGTAACGATAGCTGTCGTTCTCAGACTCGTAATTTCTGGCCAGATTCCATGACTTCCAGCGGCCTATCACGTGGCCTCCAATCAGTCCTATGAAGTATCCTTGTGGAACAGGTCCTGAGATCGCGTTGCCAACATATGTTCCGTACGCCGGATACAGAATTTCGTATGCTTCCTGCTGAGCCTCAAGATCGCGATTCGCCATGATGTAACTCAGAGCATCATTCGTTGCGATCGCTTCCTGTGACAGCGGCGCGATAGGCAGAACGTAGATGGCAGCGTATGTGCCTTTCCATGTTCGGCGAGCATAGTCTTTGGAATGGCCGGCTTCGTGAAGTGCAATTGCCGGAACATTGGAATACAGGTGAATCGTGTTCGTAAACGGATTGAAGTGATCCCTGCCAAAAACCCGTCCGGGGAAAATCGTTTCCCCCAATACACTGACCGCGCCGAATGTGTATCGCCATCCTGCACCGACGGATTTGTTTGCTCGCAGTCGCCCCCAGTCATCCAGGGGACGGTACTGATTGAGTCGCACTTTGACGGTCGAGAGTTCGTTATCCTGGAGGTAGGCTGCAATTTCTGCTTCCGTATGCGCGTCGATTCGATGGTTTTCAACTCTGCGATCGAACAGCGTCAGCTTCGCGCCGATGCCCCAGACCCAACCCAGTGAATCAACAACTACGTTTGGTCTACCGCGCTCGATCTGTGTTTGTGTTCGAGCGGCGAGTTCCGGCGAAGTGATATACTGTTGTGCTGATCCACATTTATAAGGCGTGGTGGCACAGCCCGGCAGCGTGAGTAACCATGCGGCCGCAACGATGCAAATCCATTTCATGGAAGGAATCGACCTGATCTGGTTGTGTGGCACGCGAATCTTCCGTGAGTTGCGTTTTGGATCTTGCTCAGTCGAGCAGGGGCGGAATGGTAGTTGATTGTGGAAAAGCGCAGCAACGGGAGTTATCGCTATCGGCCTTTTCGAATTTGCTGCCGCAATTCCTCGAACTCTTCTGGCGACAACTTTCCGTCATCGTTCTGATCGACACGATCAAACAGAAGTTCCAGAATCACAGGGTTGTCTTTCAGCCGAGGCACGCGTTCAATTGCCTTTCGTGCTTCGTCCTTGCTGATCACCTGATCGCCGTCCGTATCGAGCGCGGTAAACATCTCAGCACCGGGTCCGTTCCCGGAACGCATCGTTGGTTTTTGTTCGCCAACTGGAGCATATGTTTCAACATAGCCAATCAGCATCTCTTCGTACGTTTGCGGACCCCAATGGACCAGCTTAGCGGGATCAGGATTAGCGGGATTGCCATCGCTGTTATCGAATACGGCTGTCACCCTGACGCGGCTGCCTTTCGGAATCACTTTCGGCTCGCGATAATCGTATCGCAGTTGCCAGTTGAAATCGTAGCGAGGAATGTCCAGCAGTGTTTCCGTTTTGCCATCGGGCGTTGTCAATTCAAAATTGAATGCTTTGCCTCGCACGTGCATGTGCGCCATATAAGCCATCACGTTGATATCAACGGGAACTGGTCTCGTAACCGTTTCAACATGATTCGCTTCGCCCGGCGGAATGTTGAGATCAGGATCAGCCAACGGGATCGTCGTAACGACATATTTGGGTTCTGACTTCGCAAAAATCAGCCCCATCTTCAGTTGATCTTCAGTGGCCTCGCCGCTGGGCGTGTAGTGAATTTGAAAGCTCACCGTTGCGCCAGCAGGAAGTTTTTTGGCAAAGCCATCTGGATACAACTGCCCTGCATTGCCAGGCACATAAGCCGCCCAATAGCCGCCGATGCCTTCTTCGCGATCACGAATTTTGCCTGTGCCTTTTTCATGAACATTGACCAGCACATGATGCACGACGCTGCGATCCGTTGGCAGAATTTCGTATCCCTGCACCCATTTGTCTTCGGCCAGTGTCGTTTCAGTCGTGACGAATTGATAAGGCATCGTGCCAGTGGCTTTGATGGCGATTGGCTTAGGCAACTGGACGACATAATCCGGTTTGCCAAGCGTCCATTCATCGGCGAACGTTCGCGGTATTGGAGCGTCCGATGCGTCGCCTTCTGTTCGACTGCCTTTGATCCATGTCGTCAGATCGTTTTTATCTGCATCTGACAATGAGCGATCATTTGCCCAGATGCTTGCATGGCCAGCTTCAGGCTTTGCCGCAAACCACGGTGGCATTGAGCCGCGTTCAATAACATCGCGAATCATCGGCGCGTGGGCAACAACGTCGGCATACGTATCCAACGGAAACGGACCAACGCCGCCTGTTCGATGACATTCGATGCAGTTCTGCTGCACGATGCGGGAAATGCGGTTGTGAAAGGTCACTGCCGTCGCTGTGGAATCGACTGTTTCGTGGTCCAGCACGCAGCCTGGAGCCGCGGTTGCAGCAACTTCCGGTGTCTTTCCCGCCAGAAGAGAATCCAGCGCCGTCGCCAGGAAGGTGTGACGCGGCGCGTCGAGAGCGTATCCGATGCCGTACTGATCATCAATGGCTCCGTGGAAAACAACAGTCCGCGCAGGATCGAGAACCAGCACATCCGTTGTTGTCATTGCACCAACGTGGCGAGCCAGATTTTCGTCGGCATCATGGACGTACAAAGCTGCAGCACCGAGCGACTGTGCGGCTGACTTCATGGCGTCTGCTCTGTCCGTTGGCACGCAGTTGACAGCAATGAACTGAACGCTCTGAGCTGAATATTTCCTGGCGAGTTCAACCAGAGTTGGCAGATACTTCTTGCTGAGCGGGCAACTTGTGCTGGTCATCGCGACAACAACAAATTTGCGATCTTTGAATTCGCTGAGCGAGCATTGCTTGCCGTCAAGTTCTGCAAAAGCCACATCGGCGACATAACGTCCAACACCGTGATCCGCAGGTCGCAGAACCCTGGCTCGCTGACGAAGATCTGCTGAAACCGATGACCCTGGCGATGTTTCGGATGCGGAAGTAGACGGCTGTGCGACGGCTAATCGCAACAGCCCAAAGCCCACGCAAGGAATAAAGATGCAGACTATGGTCCACTTTGAAGCTTGCCGAATACTCATCGCAAATGAATCCCGATTCCCGAAGTGTTATTAATCGTTTAACCCGACTCGAAGAGGAGGTGCCAGACTACCCTACCTCCTCTTCGAGTCGGGTTAAACGAGAACTATCTCTGACAACATTAAATCAACGCTCAGCGGCTGATAAACTCGCGACTCTAAAGAACCGCTCGCCTCAAAGTCGAAAAGTCTGGAGTCGATGCCAGTTCGTTGCAACTGCGTTTCCCTTTGAAAGTTTAGTCGAGGAATCACTGGATTCAGAAGATTGACTTCCGTTCACTGCTGCGAATTGTCACACTCAAGAGCCCTTGCACGTCGTTTCCCGCCGCTTCTCACCTGCCATTATTCAAGGAATCCCTGATGCTTTGCTTTTGGGACCGAGATTCACGTCATCGTCGCCGCGACTTTTTGCAAGTCGGCGGACTGGGATTGGGCGGACTGCAACTTGCGAATCTGATGCAATCAAAGGCAGATGCGGCACCGTTTTCTTCGCCGATCGTCAAAGACAAGGCCGTCATTTTTCTGTTTCTTCACGGCGGTCCCAGCCAGACAGAAACCTTTGACCCCAAGATGACAGCTCCCGTTGGTATTCAAAGTGCAACGGGCGAAGTACAGACGTCGATTCCTGGTATCACGTTTGGCGGCACGTTTCCACGGTTGTCGGCATTGGCGGACAAAGTTTCCATCGTTCGTTCTTTTGTGACTGGCGATGGCAATCACGACATCAAGCCGATCGTTTGTCGTGACACACTGGACGCAAATCTTGGATCGTTGTATGCTCGAGTCGCCGGAACAAATCGATACGGCAGCGGCCTTCCCACCAATGTCGCGTTGTTCCCGAAAGCTGTTGTCGAAAGCGCGCAGCCAGATGTGAAACAATTTGGTGATTTCACATCCGCTGGAAAACTCGGCAACGGCTATAAACCATTCGTTCCCGGCGCGCAAGGGGAAGCTCAGGACAACATGCGGCTGCAATTTGACAGATCTCGTCTGGATGATCGGCGTCATCTGTTGCAGCAACTGGATTTGATTCGTCGCAATATGGACCAATCGGGGGCACTTTCGGGGCTCGATAGAATCCAGCAGCAGGCGTTTGACACGATTGTTGGTGGAGTTGCCGACGCGTTTGATCTCTCCAAAGAAGAGCCCAAAACCATCGAACGCTATGACACGTGTTCTTTGCTGCGTCCGGACGACATCAATCGAAAATGGAATAACCACAAGAACTACGTCGATAACGTGCAGAGTCTTGGCAAGCTGTTGCTGCTGGCTCGCAGACTTTGCGAGGCGGGCTGTGGATTTGTCACGGTCACGACGAACTTCGTGTGGGACATGCACTCGGATGTCAACAACGCCGGTGTTGAAGAAGGTATGCGTTACATGGGTGTGCCACTCGACCATGCGCTATCGGCATTCATAGAAGACCTGTATCAACGTGGTCTCGATGACAAAATTATGCTGATCGCTTGCGGCGAAATGGGACGTACACCGCGAATTAACGCGCAGGGCGGACGCGATCATTGGGGTGGACTGGCTCCGCTGTTGATTACCGGGGGTGGCTTGAACATGGGCCAGGTGATTGGTCAGTCGACTCGCGACGCGGGTGAAGCTGCATCAACGCCGGTGAAGATCCCAAATCTGGTCTCAACGGTTCTACATTCTGTCTTCGATGTCGGGCAGCTGCGATTGATGCCCGGCGTGCCGCGCGAACTGACGCAACAGTTAATCAATGCCGATCCGATTCCGGGGCTGATAAGAACTTAAGCTTTCGATTCGCTTTGCCTGATCTTTAAAAACGAAAAAAGGGGCTCGGCTAATCGGCCGATACCCCTTGTTTGGATGAAATCATCCGAGGAGATTAGTAACCATTCTGCTCACCGCTAGCTGGCGTGTTGCAAGTGATGTCGCAGCTGTTGTCGCATTCGTCCTGGAAGTCGAGGTATGTGCTTCCGACAGCTTCACCCATTAGGCCGCTGGCGAGTGTGAAGTAGTAAGTCTGATTGATCGCTCCGATGCCTGAGCCAAGGTCTTCAAGTTCCTCATTGACGTTGAAAGACAGTTCTGTCATTCCGACGATCATGCCAAGGACCAGGATGGTTCCAACGAGAACCAGTTCAGCAGAAACTACAAAGCCGTTTTCGTCGTTCTTCAGTGCGTTCAAAATGTTCATG
>JBDNFT010000619.1:0-4130 GCA_041689695.1 Planctomycetaceae bacterium
ACAGGCATTGATACTTTCATAGATCTGCGACTGGAAGAATTGGGACTGGCGGCAGCACCAACAATCGACGACGCTGGTTTCGTACGCCGACTGACACTGGATCTGACCGGTCGTCTTCCGAGCCCATCGGCTGTGGAGCAATTCATTGACAGTGCCGCCATGGACAAAAGATCGGAACTCGTAGACCATCTTTTGCTGTCGGACGAATTCAGTGACTTCTGGACATATCGTCTGGCGATGCTGCTGCGAGTCCCGCAAGCCAAAGGTAATCCCGCTGCCGCGAAAGTCTATTATGACTGGCTGCACGATTGTGTTCGTCACGATGTGCCGCTGAACGAAGTTGCCAGCCAACTTTTGCTGGCCGCCGGATCAACAAGCGAATCTGGTCCTGCGAATTTCTACAATGTTGCGGGCGACGCACGTGGCCAGGCAGAATTCGTCAGTCACGTTTTTATGGGTGTCCGCCTGCAATGTGCCAACTGTCACGATCATCCACTCGATGCGTGGACTCAGGACGATTACCACGGATTGGCGGCGATCTTTGCTCGCATGAAGCGTGGTGCCGTGGTTCGCGAATCGACGACCGGCGAAGTGATTCATCCCGGCACCGGCGAACCTGCAGTCGCGAAGATTCCGGGAGGTCCATTTCTGTCGTCGGAGAACAACTATAGAATGGAATTCACTCACTGGTTGACGTCGGATAAAAATGCTTACTTCAGCAACGCTATGGCGAACCGCGTCTGGAGTCATTTGATGGGGCGAGGTCTCGTAGACCCCGTCGATGATCTGCGCGTCACGAATCCGGCGACTCATCCGGAATTGCTCGATTGGATGGCCAAAGATCTTACCAGTCATGAATTCAAGTTGAGACATCTGATACGCAGAATCTGCACCAGTGATGTCTATGCACGCCGAGCGATCGCGAATTCAGATTCCTCAACAACGGCAGAATTTTATGTGGCCGCAATACCCAAACCAATGTCACCGGTAGTTTTTCTGGATGCTGTTGCTGATGTCACGGGCGTGTCATCGTCGGGGGTTGCGAATGACCGCGCGGTCTCGTTTGCCGGATTGGTGAATGCATCGCAGCCGCTGGATTTGTTGGGGCGTTGCCCGGAAGCCTGCGAATCGTCAGTCGTCGACCGCACGGATGTGGCTGTGCAGTTGCAACTACTAAATGGTGATGTGCTGAATGCCCGATTGTCGGCGGAAGACGGTACACTGATGCAGGCAGTGAAGTCTGGTCGGGCTGCGGAATCGCTGATTCTCGATTTCTATTTGCGAGCGTTTTCGCGGCCACCGCTGGATTCTGAAATGACATATTGGAAGAGCCAATTTTCAGAGGACGCTGATTCTTCACACTTTGCAGACATCGCACAGGATTTTGTCTGGAGTTTGCTCAACAGTGAAGAGTTCTGTACCAATCGTTAAGGATCGCTCGAACAATAATTTTCCAACAGTTCCTCGCCTGGGATTTCAAGTATCACAACTTCAAAATGCGCTACCGTCGGACCGTTCATTGAAAAACATCGCGAACACCAGGCCTGCAGCTAGCGCTGTCGGCTCAGAAACCCAGAAAGCACACCCTGAGAACATGATCGCAACACCACACAATCGATGCGATGGGCTCAGCCGTCGCGGAGTTCTGCGACTCGGGCAATTGACGGGGCTCGGCATCGGCCTGTCTCAATGGAATGGCGTGAACGCGGCCCCAGTTGATGCTCAACGTTCTGCTAAGTCGTGCATTCTGATCTGGCTGGACGGCGGTCCCAGCCATTTGGAAACTTTCGATCTGAAGCCAAACGCGGCGAAAGAAGTACGCGGACCACTTGAAGCCATCGCGACAGCAGTGCCTGGAATCTTCGTCAGTGAATGCATGCCACAGACCGCGCAGAGAATGAATGACATCGCGGTGATTCGATCGATGACTTCGCCGCTTGGAGAGCATAACCTTGGGACGCATTATCTGCTGACTGGTTACCGCCCAACGCCCGTGCTGCAGTATCCGTCGTTTCATGCAGTAGCGAATCAACGGCTGCGATCAAAGACATCCAATCTGCCGAACAATGTGGCGATTCCGGATTATCGTGTCGGTGGAGCGAAGTTCAGCGGTGCTGGATTTCTGCCGAGTGAGTTTGGTCCATTTTCGTTAGGTGCCGATCCTGCGAAGACAGACTTCCGAGTGCGAGACCTTGATCTGGCCGCAAATCTGACGCTGGAACGCATTGATCGCCGCCGAGCATTCGCGGATCAGTTGGCACGTTGGCATTCTGGCGATGCACTGACAGACATGGATCAGGCCTTCCGCATGGTCACGGCGGCGGACGCAGCATCAGCGTTTCGCCTGGAAGAAGAGTCAGCGGAAACTCGACAACGATACGGTTCCAGAACTGTCGGTCAAAGTTGCCTGCTTGCCAGACGATTGGTAGAACGTGGAGTTCGATTTGTGACCGTCAATCATCACGGCTGGGATACGCACGATAGTCTTTATACTCGACTGAAAGAGGGTTACACCGGCGCAAAAATCGGCGTCGGTCTGATTCCTTCTCTGGACCTGGCACTGTCCGCGCTCATTGATGATCTGCGCGACCGGCGTTTGCTGGACGAAACATTGATTGTGGTGATGGGCGAATTCGGACGGACGCCAAAGATCAACACGGCTGGCGGGCGAGACCACTGGCCGCGCGTCTTCAGCGTGGCTCTGGCGGGCGGCGGAGTACGCGGCGGACAGGTGATCGGTGCCAGTGATGCCACTGGCGAGTCCCCGGCGGATCGACCAGTCACGCCAGCGGATCTGGTTTGCACGATCTACACGCTGCTGGGTCTTGATCCGGCCGGCCAACTGCAAACAGAGACTGGTCGTCCAGTGCGTCTGGCGGCTGACGACGCACGCGTGATTCAGGAACTTTTGTCATGATTTATGACGGGCGGATTTTTCTGTGTGGAATCATGGCCTGTCTCGCACTCAGCGTCTTGTTCAATACTCATTCGGCAAACGCGGATGATCGTGACGGCGCACTGCCGCCGATTACTTGCGTCGCAATAACTTCTGACGGACTTACGGCAATCGACGGCTCACAATCCGGTGTTCGCATTCGAAGGTGGAGCGATTTGTCCGTCGAGTATACCGTGGAAGTGCTGTGTCGCAACGTACACGATGTTGTGTTGTCACCCGATGAATCTAAGCTTGCCATTGTTGGCGGCAATCCGGGCGAATCGGCGTGGATCGGATTGTATTCCTGGCCTTCGCGAGAGTTGCTCTGGTCGCAATCGTTTTCGGATGACATCGCCTACACAGCGAGTTTCAGTCCTTCAGGCTATGCGCTGGCGGTCGGATGTCATGATCATTCTGTGGTTCTGTTAGATAGTCCATCGGGGGGCACGAAGAGTGTATTGACGGGGCATTCACGGCCAGTGACGGCACTCACATTCCTCAGCAACGATGTCTCGCTTGTCAGCTGCGGGCTTGACCAGTCAATTCGTGTCTGGAACTGTGAACAAGGCAATTTCGTTCGCTCGTTGACAAATCACACTCAGCCAATAACTTGTCTTGCGGAGCGTCCCAACACCGGCGACGCATTACCAATGATTGCCACGGGCAGCGAAGACAAGACTGTGAGACTATGGCAGCCCACGATCGGCCGCATGGTAAGATTCCGACGCCTGCCGTCAGGGGTTACGACGCTTGCATGGACAAAAGACGGACACTCAATCATCGTCGGATGCCGAGACGGGCGAATTCGCGTCATTCAGGCGGACACCCTGCATGTGATCGAACATCCTGCCGCGAGCAACGGATGGATTATGGCCATCGCTGTGCATCCCATGGAAAGCATGATCCTGACAGGTGACAACGACGGTAATCTCGTAAAACTGCCGCTCTGATTGTTCCGAATCTTCCGGGATTGACGGCTGAGGTTTTCCCGCACAGTGCTTGATCGGCAGTTGTACTTTTCAGCGTTGGTGTTGCAGAATGCGTTTGGCGAGCCGGGGATGCTGAAAGAGCATTTAAGGGAGCAGAGCATTTAAAGTGGCAAGAGCATTTAAGGTGGCAAGAACCGAAAATTACTTACCAGGAATTTGCGCAGAACTTCAAATCGATTACAGCCGGTGCCATGTGCAGCCGGTGC
>JBDNFT010000620.1:0-3190 GCA_041689695.1 Planctomycetaceae bacterium
ACAATGTCAACATCGCTTCGGTTAAGCCCGCACATCTGCCAGAAAAGCTACAGCGAGCCACGGCGGCGATTGCTTTTATTAAGCCCTGCATTTCCAAGCGGGCATCGTCACCGACCAAGATCGGCGAATATCTGGCCGCAGGATTACCGGTGATCGCGAACGCCGGGATTGGTGATCTCGACGAACTTCTTCAGGGAAATGGTGAAGGCCCGGTGGGAGTCCTTGTGAAAGACTTCACGGACGACTCTTACCGCATTGCGCTCGATCAATTGGCAGTCCTGCAGCAATCGCCAAAAATCGCGGAACGCTGTCAAAAAGTAGCCCGTGAATTTCTCGACCTTCGCACCGTCGGATGGCCTCGATATCAGCAAGTGTATCGAGACTTGGTTTACCATCAGAACGAATCGGCCAGCACGCGCTAGCGTCTGGTTTTCGGTTTTTTTTCAACAACCGGACGCTAGCGCGTGGCGGCTGATGAACAGGGCGTTCCCCGGCAGGAGCCGGGGAACGAGGGGATAATATCTCTCATGAAAGTTCATAGTGAATCCAGCCGAATCGATTAAACACGCAGACGTTCGGCGTCTGTACTGGTGGAGTTTCTTCGCTCGATTCGCCGCCGGAATGGTGGGTTGGGGAATGATGTATTTCACCAAAATTCAGCTCGTAGTCGATGCGGCCTACTACGACAGAGTGGCCGCGTCGGTTGCGAACGACTGGCTCGCTGGTCGATCATCCACATGGCTTGAGCTAAATGCTGGCAACTCAGCACAGCCGGTGCTGTTGATCATTCTGCTGAGTAGCTTCTATGTACTGACTCTCGGCGTCCGCGCACTTCCCTTGCTGATTGGGCTTTACTGCCTGATCACGGCTTGGGCACCTGTTTGGTACTATCACGTCACCTTGCAGTTGGGGGCATCGCATCGTGCTGCGTTATTTGCAGGGAGGACCGTTGCTTTCGTTCCAGCGTTCATATTCTGGTCAGCCGCGCTTTACAAAGAAGGGCTCATCCTGTTGCTGATGGGCATTTTGCTTTATCAAGCTTTACAATTCCAGCGATCGAACAACATCGCGTCGTTGATGGTCGTATTGGTCTGTCTGAGTGCGATCGGCTCGCTTCGGTTCTACCTTTTTCCCTTGTTGGGGCTTGTGTTCTGCGCGGTGATCTTGTTTCCGGGGCGTGGTATTTCAGGCGCAATGCTCGCCGTCCGGCTGGGAGTCATGATTCCCCTGCTGGGGATGGTTGCACTCATTGGCGTCGCGGCGTTCCTGATGGTGGATGACCGGGCTTCTTCGACGTTTGGAGAGTGGAAAGAAGCGACTCAGTCACAGATGCCAAACAGCGTCGAGGATGCGATTCGAAGAATTGATCTATCCCGACGAGACCTAGCAAACAGTAGATCTGGTTACCTGCCTGATGTGCGGCTAAATTCAATCAAGGACACTGTCACTTTTCTGCCAAAGGGGATCGCCTATTTTCTTTTCCTTCCTTTGCCATGGCATATTGGGGACATCCGCCAAAACATGGCGATTCCTGATACCGCCCTCTGGTTGCTTGTGTTCTATCCCCTGTTTCTGGTTGGCTTGTTGCGACTCTCATTGCGTGATCCGAGCGGCGTCATTCTGCTGCTGTTTCCGGCGCTGGCGATGTGCTGTCTGTACGGGCTGTTTATTGGAAATATTGGTACGGCATATCGCATGCGGACTCAGGTTTGGATCTTGCTTGTGCCATTCGTGGCCATCGGCTGGGAGACTCTGCAGGGACGCAATCCGTTTTGGGTGTCAAACACTCGAGTCGCCGACCAACCAGGCTTTGTGCCCGGCCTAGAATCCACGCGGAGGTGGGCTGCGCGACGGGGCGGACGCTCTCAGCGCAAACCAAGGTTTACTCTGAGACGGAGACGCGAAGAAGGTCGTCAAACGTGAAAGTCTTGGCGATCGTCACTGCGTTGCCCGATAGTTCTCCGGGACAACGTTTTCGGATCGAACAATGGGCTCGCTATCTTGAACCGACCGGGGTCGAGTTTACATTCGCTCCCTTCGTGGACCAGCGATTGACCGAAGTGCTTTACGCTCCCGGTCACCATGTCCAGAAAGCGACGCTCATGCTGGCTGCGCTCGGCCGGCGGCTCAGTACTGTCCTGCAAGCCGGGAAGTTTGATGCCGTGTTTCTGTATCGCGAGGCATCACTGATCGGTCCAGCATTCATTGAGCGACTTCTCGCGACACGGCGAATCCCGTTGATCTATGATTTCGACGATCCGATCTGGCTGCCCTATGTCAGTCCGTCCAATGGCTTCTTCAGCAAACTGAAATTCCCGAAGAAAACTATTTCCATTTGCCGACTTGCGAATCACGTCATTGCCGGGAATCGGTTGCTTGCCGACTGGGCTGCAACACACAATGCAAACGTCAGCGTGATGCCCAGTACCATCGATTTGGAACAATATCCAACTCGACCCGAATCTTCTGCCGACAACGACGTTCCAACGCTGGGATGGACGGGAAGTCACAGCACGCTGCCGTTCCTGGACCTGATTGTGGATCCGCTGAACGAATTGGCGAAGACACATCCGTTTCGTCTGGTAGTGGTGGCTCACAGCGAGGACATTCAGATTCCGGGGGCACAGTTCAAGGTCATCGGTCGTAAATGGACGGCGGAACGGGAAGCCGTTGATTTGTATGACGTTGATATCGGGCTCGGGCCGTTTCCGGATACCGGTTGGACGCCATGGCGCTGCCACGGAAAAGTTTTGCAATACATGGCGTTGAGTATCCCATGCGTCGTTTCTCGACTGGGCATCCTGCCCGATTACATTCAGGACGGGTGGAATGGAATGCTGGCTGGCGATTCCGCCGAATGGGTGGCGAAACTTAAGCAGTTGATTGACGACAGAGCATTGCGTCGCCAACTGGGAGTTGCTGGTCGCCGTACGATTGAGGAGCGTTTTTCCGCAGAGTCTTGGGCCGCAAAACTCGGCGAGATTCTGCGAGCCGCTTGCAAGTGAGGCCGGTTCCGATGCTTTTTACGGCTCCACCGACCCGGTGTCGAATGGCGTGGACTTAGTGAGCGAATGGTTCGAATTCGTAGTGGAAGTCGCCAAGACTTCCCTTGATTCAAGTGCGAAACAAGGAACTCTGGCGAGTCCCACTACCAAAGTAAGTGCCATTGGGCTAGCGCCTTGCCGCTCAC
>JBDNFT010000621.1:0-15018 GCA_041689695.1 Planctomycetaceae bacterium
CACTGCTGCCATTCAATCCGCTCACGCCAAACCTGCTCCCGTTCGCTCATAACTCACCTCGCCAGAAAAAGTCCAGAGTCCGGAATTACACCGGACCCAAGACTACCGACCCTGGCAAGAATGGTTTCCCCGGACGCTTACGGTGAAAATGCAATTCACAAAATGTACTGAGCAGCAGAATCAGATATTGTTAAGCTTGGGGGATCAGCAAGGGAATGATACGGGTATATTCGTTGCAACTGCAAGATGTTTGTTCAAGCACGATCTCAAAATCCTACCAACAAGTCTTGTGCTATCTGCGCCGCGATGTCCTCGTGCATCTTTTGTCGTTCGTTCAGCCCGAGGAACACTACCTGAAGGAATTGAAATAATACCTTCGGTCGACTGGCTGGAAGTAAAAGTGCTCCGCCAAAGCGTTGGGCAGATGATCGTTGAAGTCCTTGACAAAAATGCGGCGAGTGAAAAGGTGTTGCTCACCGGTAATATTGCCGTGCATGTGAAAAACAGCATTTTGCCATCACAATTCATTGGAATCGTTCACAAGTAGAATGAACAGATGCCGGAAGTTGGCACACATTGTTTCACTGGGGACAAATCCGGGCGCGAACATGCGGCATTGCCGCCTTAATCGCGTCTGACCTCAATTCCTGCGAAGTTCGCACCATCGCTTGAACATCACAAACACCGAATTCGCTCGCCGGGGTTTGCGATCCTGTCACCTGCGGCTTGGCCACTGGCAATACTGTCTGGAATCCCCACACCATGATACGCGCTGCCGGCCAGGTGGAGCCCGGGGTAATTCATCAGCAGGGACTCAATTGTGGCGACACGATCCAGGTGGCCGACATGATATTGCGGCATCGCATTCTTGTATTGAATGACTTCGCTGAACATCGGGTCGGCCTGCATTCCAAAAATGGAACGAAGTTCTGCATTCACGAACCCCTGTATCGTATCACTGTCGTTTGCCAGCAGTTCCGGCTGCAAAGCACCACCGACGAAAGTCCTCAACAGTATCTGCCCATCCGGGGCTCGGCCAGGAAATTTGCGGCTGGAGAAACTGACCGCCAAAATCTTTCGCTGCTCAATGGCAGGCACAACCAATCCAAAGGCATCCATGGGATGACTAAAATCCGATAGCTGATGACCACTCACCACAATCGCGCTCGAAGCATATTGAATCGCATTCAACGACGTCAGCAATTCGGAACTGACAGCACCTTTGAGAATATTCGCAGCCGCATATGTCGGCAGCGTCACAATCACGGCATCAAAATCCATTGGCTGCTGATCACGCGAACGTACAGTCCAGGCTGTGCCTCGCGATGTTTGCTGCTGACATTCTGAAGTTCTTTCAACGGACGTCACATCGGTCCCCAAATGCACGGTGACTCTGCCGGACTTCTGCAATGTCTGCTCAATCGCCGTAACCAAGTCGCTCAACCCACCAGCAGCCGTTGCGAACAAACCATATCTCGCGCCGCTGCCGGAGGACTCATCATTGCCGCCACGTCTTGAATTCCGACTGCGATCTATCTTCTGCTGCGCCAAGGTTGCGCGGATCACGCTGCCATGCGATTGTTCCATCTCCAGAAAGCGCGGCATCGTGGCTTTCAGACTCAACAATTCCGGATCGGCTGTGTAAATTCCGCCGACCAATGGCTGCACGAGTCGCTCAAGCGCCTGCTGACCAAATCGGCGCCGAACAAAACTTGCCAGACTTTCATCGTCGTCAGTTGGACGGCGGGAAATCAAGGCTTCACTCAGCAATCGCAGCTTCCCGGCCAGAGATAAAATCGGAGTTGTCAGAATGGCCGAAGGTTTGGCTGGTGCCATCAACATGAAGCCGTCAGGAACCTGCATCGGCTTCCCGTTTCGCAGCACCAATGATCGCCGATAGCTCGAGTCCGTTGGGATCAGTTGACTGGAAAATCCGATTTCTTCGCAAAGCTGAATCGCGGCGGGCTTGTTTGTGATGAAGGAATCCGGACCAAGTTCCATCAGGAAACCGTCAGCCACCTCGGTGCGAATAGTGCCGCCGAGCCGTCGTGAGGCTTCTATGATCACGACTTCTATATTCTCGCACGTTGAAACGAGCCGCTGAGCCGCCGCCAGTCCGGTGATACCGCCACCGATCACCGCAACGCGGCGTACCAGCTTTCGTCCGGAACTTGACTCAGCCTCCGTCACTTGCGACTCCCCAGTTCGTGTACATATTCGACCACCGCTTTGACATGATCAGGATTCATGTCGGGCATCACACCATGTCCAAGATTGAAGATATGTCCCGGACGTCCGCCAGCCAATTTCAAAACATCTCCCACACGTTGCTTCAATACAGGCAAGTCTGCGTAGATTGAAACGGGATCCATGTTGCCCTGAATGGCAACATCGTGTCCCAATGTCTGCCACGCCTCATCCAGTTGAGACCGCCAATCAATTCCCATCACGTCACCACCGGCCTCACGCTGTAACGGCAGCAATGCCGGATTGCCGTTGAGAAAATTAATCACCGGTGCGTGATCTTTGACGGACTGAATCAATCGTTTTGTATGGGGGAGCACGTACCTTCGATAATCGGATGGCGACAAACAGCCAGCCCAACTGTCAAACACCTGCACGCACTGGCAACCCGCCGCAATCTGTTGTTGCAAGTACAACACCACGGTATCAACCAGGCGGCTCATCAGCACATTCCATGCGCCTTCATCGTTGTACATCAGCGACTTGGTGCGAACATAATTTTTTGAACCGCCACCTTCGATGCAATACGAAGCCAGCGTAAACGGCGCTCCAGCGAAACCAATCAGCGGAATATCATTCGGCAGCGCTCGACGAATCAAGCGGATTGCTTGAAAGACATAGTCAACGCTTTCCATGGTATCGAGCGCATGGAGTCGATCGACATCGCGACTGGTATGCAGCGGATTGTGAATGACAGGGCCTTCACCTTTAAGATATTCCAGATCTATGCCCATCGGTTCCAGAATGGGAAGCAGGTCAGCGAACAGAATCGCCGCATCAACTCCCAGCACCTGTCGAGCCGTGATGGTCACTTCACAGGAAAGTTCAGGAGTCTTACACAACTCCATAAATGTCACTTTGCTGCGAACCGCCATATATTCCGGTAGATACCGGCCGGCTTGACGCATGATCCAAAGTGGAGTCGTATCAACAGACTCCCGGCGCACTGCCTTCATAAAGCGGCTGTTGTGAAGAGCTTCAGTGGTTGTCATCGGAGAATTTGTCTGCCTTTAGAAAATAATACAGCGTTGAAAAATCGAGGAAACGGCGTAGTTTGGCGAATCATGTCGAACTCTGCAACTTCCGCCGTTCCACATTGAGACGCTGGGGTGCAGTCGCCGAATCCTGTAGGTCTTCCTTGCCGAGGAGGATTTTTCAAATTGCCGTCAGGCGAACCACAAGAGCGGACGTCCGCTCAACGTCGGCACTTTATCCTGTGAGCAACGCGGTTCTGGTCGCAGGTTGCCGCAGGCTGCAAAGTCCTTTCCGGCAGAAAATACATACGTCGGTCCACCCTGCCGGGCTGGACTTTCGCCGTAAGGCGAACCCAAGAGCGAATGTCCGCTCAACGGCGATGCGTTGCGATCCAATCAACGCGGTTCTGGTCGCAGGTTGCAGCAAGCTGCAAAGTCCTTTCCGGCAGAAAGGACCTACATTGCCGAGTATCCAACCAATAAATTGCAATCGGCATTGCACACTCACCGGACAGAACAACTTAAACGCCACATTTACACCTGCTTAACAGAAATCCATAAATAATCTATGTATCCTCACTGTCACAAGGCATTAAGCGTTCAAAGACTTCCCTTTTTCAACAACCGCGCCAGCAGGGAATTTCTCAGTCGGGCTACATCCGTTTCCCAGCGCCTGCTATCATTCCGTTGCTAGCGGGCGATATCGAAGCACGGGCCATCGAAAATTGGCTTCGAATTTGAAGTGGCGAACCTGATCAAAAACGTCCTTTACGGCGTTGAACGGTATCAGGTCGTTTTGAAAAACTGTCTTCATCGGATGCGTCATGATGCTGAGGAAACTTGCGACCATTAGTCTGACTATCTTTGCCCTATGCGTTTCCGGTTCATCGGTGGTAGCTCAATCTTGGGCTGACCAGCTTGTCGAACCTAAAAAGATCGATTTTGGCGTCATCGCGACAGGATCAGAATCTGTCCGTCAGATTATGATCAAGAACACGACAAACACGAGCGTTCACATCAGCGGCACAGCGCCAGGTTGCCAATGCGTGATACCCGGGATTCCTTCGCAAAGTCTTCTGCAACCCGGCGAAGTCGCAACGCTTGAAGTCCGCATGAACACTCGTTCATTCAAGCAACAGAGGGACACCTATCTCACCATTTCATTCGACGCCCCTCAACTGGCGTCCGTGCGAGTCCCAGTGACCGCTTACATTCGAACCGACGTTGTCTTCACCCCAGGCAAGATTGATTTCGGTTCAAAAGAACTTGGAGTCGGCGGCGAAGTGATTTGTAAGATCGCCTACGCTGGCCGCCCAGACTGGATAATCCTGGACATCAAATATACGAATAAGAATCTGAATGCGGTTCTCAAAGAGGTCGCACGCAATCCTGGCGCAGGAACGGCAGATTTTGAACTCACGATGACTTTGTCGCCAGATGCGAGTGCAGGGAAGATTCGTGAAATTGTCACCATTGTGACTGATGATGCGGCCAGTCCAAATGTACCACTGATGGTCGAAGGCATCGTGAAGTCTGATATCACACTTGCAAATGACAGCCTTAGCCTCGGAGCGTTGAAACCTGGTGAAATTAAAACTGTTCAGGTCGTCGTTCAAGGCACAAAGCCATTTGCTGTCGCTGGTATTGATTGCCCGAAAATGCAGGGTTCCATCAACGCAAAGTTTGATGAAGTAGAAAAGAAACTGCAGATCATCAAACTTGAGTTCACCGCTCCTGGTAACTCGCCAGGCAAATTCGCCGAGGATGTGATCATTTCGATTAAGGGCCGTGAGGAAAGTTATACGTGCAAAATCAGCGGCGAAATTCGCTGATTCCAGATGATTGGTCGTCAGATCCAGAACGCGAAATCGCCAGACTGTGAACTCGCGTTTCGGCGAATTGCAAAATTCGCGAAGCCGTTGGGGCAGAAACCGTTCCACCATAGTGAATTCCGGGAGCAGTTGGCTCGTCGACCATGACCAGCACCAGCACTTCCGGATGCTCTGCCGGAGCGCCGCAGACGAACGATACAACCCACGCCGTATCAGAATAGGTGCCCGTGAGCAGATCCAGCTTTTGAGCTGTACCAGTCTTTCCAAACATCGACATGCCGGGAATCCTGGCCGATTTCCCAGTACCACGTTCGACAACTTGCTTCATTGGTTCACGCACCAACCACTCAGCAATGTCGGCATCCAGCACCACAGACTGCACGTCAGCTCCGGGTTCGACGATCTGTTGATCTGAGACCGTATTGGTTCCGGACGATTTCGCTCGCTTCAACAGACGGGGACGGATCAGCCGACCTCCATTAGCCAGCGCTGCATGAGCGGTGATCAACTGCAAAGGTGTGACGGCAAGTTCCTGCCCCATTGGAATAGACCCGATCGAATAGACGTCCCATTTCGAAGCAGGTCTCAGCAATCCGGACAGCTCGCCCGGTAGTTCAACTCCTGTTCGCCGTCCAAAACCAAATGCTCGCGTTGCTTCATAAAGCGATTCCAATCCAATGCGTTCGCCGATCTTTGCCATGCCGATATTGCTGGATTTCACAAGCACATCTTCGACACTGAGCGCGCCATACGAATGATGGTCATGCAACACGCGCGGGCCCATGCGATAGACGCCGAAGTTGCAATCGATCATTTCATCAAATGCCAGAACATTGTGTTGGATCGCCCAGCCGACAATGAACGGCTTGAATGTCGAACCAGGTTCAAACACTGCCGAGACTGAAAGATTCTTCCATGCAGCATCTGGAACATTCAGCAAAGCGTCAGGACAAAAAGCCGGACGGGACGCCATCGCCAGAATCTCACCGGAATGCGGCTCCATCACAATCGCGCAGGCTCCGACAGGCTGCCATTCCTCGACCAGCAAATCAAGCTGACGCTCTGTTTCAATTTGCGTCAGAAGATCAATCGTCGAGATTACTGTCTGACCATGCGTTGGTGGTTCGGATCGCTCAGCCGCAACTTCCATCACTTTGCCTCTCGCGTCACGAGTCATCACGCGATTTCCGTCAGCACCGCGAATCACATCGTGCAGACTTTGTTCAAGTCCACCCTGACCGATGTTGTCGATGTTTCGAATGCCCAGTACATGCGATGCGTAGCCGCCTTGAGGATACTGCCGCTGATATTCACGACGCAGACCCCATGCTTCTTTTGGCAGATTCAGACTTCGGATGGCGGAGACTTTTTTATCGCTGATACGGCGTTGAATCCAGACGAATCGTTTGTCAGCATTATCAGCAATACGATGGTAAAGCTCGTCCGTATTCAGATTCAGAATCGGGCCAACTTGCCAGGCGAAGCCCCATGGATCTTCAATTTCCTCCGGCACAGCGAAGAAGCTATCGCAAGGAATCGTCATCGCCAGCACTTGACCATTGCGATCAAGAATTTCACCCGGACGAGCGGGAATCAATTCGCTGAAAATGCTCTGCCGCGTGACGCGATCATTCATCAACTGCCGCTGCGCGCCTTGCAATTGGATCAGTCGCGTCACAAGCACCGCCCAGCCCAGAACCATGAACACCGAAATCAATGAAAATCGCCACGAGCGTTCTACGCGCGGCGAGCGGGGGATGTCAGTCCCCCGGTTCGTGCCAGTGTCTACATCGTTATCGTTATCGCCTTCTGACGATGCCTCGGAGGCAGAGGCACGACTCGCCGCTGCATCTTCCATTTCATCATCAGACTCCAGGACTTCGTTCGGAGCGTTCATCAATCGATCCCTTCAGGATTGAAGGGATTCTGAAATCGCAACAATGGCAATCGCTGGCCAGATGATTCTAATGCTTCGGAAGCGTCTTCGTTTCTCTCAGCGACGCGACTGGTGCGGCGTTGCGTGCTCGTTGACGGTTTCGCAGGTTTGCGTTGCTGCAAATCCTGCATCGCTGCCATTTGAGCCGGCGCGGTTAGCTGCTGAGTTTCCAGTCGCAACCGTACCAACAAATCGAGAAGTACGTCGGTCTGGTAGTATTGCACGCTTACCGATCGGCGCATCTCAAGTGTTTGCTTCTCCAGCCAGACTCCGGCCATAGAAACAAGAACGACGAGCATGAGTCCTGAAGCAAATCGAAAGTACACAACTGGTCCCGTTCATAGCCAACGAACTACCAGTTGCATCGAACACCATCAGGCTACGGCACCACATTGACCTCAACCGCATCGGCAGGAAGCGCCAGAATCAATCCGGCTTTCAGTTTATTCGGATCTTTCAGAACAGACTGATTAAGCCGATAAATCTCAATCCAACGAGATGACCGCCCAAGGAAGCGTTCTGCGATCTGCGAAATCGTTTCGCGTTCACCGACACGATACGCTGGCGAGCCATCTTCGAGCAAAAGGAATTCAGCCGTCGCTACTTCCTTAGGTTGTGAGTCAATAAACAGTTCAGGATAGCGTTCTTCCAGCACTTCCTTTTTCGGGACCAGCACAACCATTCCCGGACGCATATTTTTGGGCTCCGGAATTCGATTTTGGTTGAAGACGGCAAGTGCAGAAAAATAACGCACTGTCCCATAGGCTCGCTTCGAAATCTTTGTGTAGTTGTCGCCGTTTTGAACCACCATCGAATCAAATGTTGATCCGTCATCCGGTGCTGCCTGAGATGCTTCGTTTTGATAGTTGAAGGCAGCCAGACTGAATTTTCCGTCCGAGCCTGATCCGGCTGCCGTACGAATCGTGTGGCCGTCTTTTCTGCCGCCCGGATTCTTTACCGCGTTGAAGCCGCTTGATTCCGGCATGCGTCTTTGCTGGCTGGCGACTGGCCTTGATTTAGCTTCTGGATTTGAAAAAGCAGGAAACTCGTTTGGCTCTTCAATTGCAGGCTTCGGAGATTCGCCGCCTACGGTTTCATCCAGAAGAAAACCATCCCCAAATTCATTCCCTTGCTGTGGTTCCGCCACTGCCAGCAATACCGGTTCTTCGACTGAATTCTGAACCGAATCCGCTGGCTCAAAGGCAGGTTCCGGAACTGAAAGATTGAATGCGCTATCTGGTACGCTGGTCGTAAAGGAGGGACGTTCCACAACTTCAAGAGATGGAATGTCAGGAATTTCAATCAGCGCGTCGGACGCGGTGTCCAATGACAAGAACGAATTTTCGAGTTCGAGAGTTGGTTCAACAGCTTCTGGCGACGCTAACGTCTTTTGTTCCCGTGCGTCTTGATCCGGGAAAAAGTTATCCTGTGATCTTGATGGCTCGGCCATTGCAATCATCGGTTCTTCAGCTGCAACGGGTTTCTCAAGTGGCGCTGGTTCATCAAAAACGGACGCACGTTCAGTCGATGAAGGTTCATTCAGAGACGCGAATGGTTCATCGTTGGAATCAAAGCCAGGTCTCAATTCGATTGTTGCAGTCGCAGACTCGGAAAACGGTGAACCGTCACTCAGATCTTCCATATTGACCATCGGATCGTTGGCAACTGCGACCGCTGACTGACTCTGCAAACCCGCCGACAGTTCCTCGCCAGGCACCTCGAGCTGAACGCTTCCGTTGGGCGCGATCGACGCTTGAGTCAGCTTGCGCTGGTGCATATCCATCTTGTGGTACACGAGAAAACCAAAAGCAAACACCAGAATGGTGATCACCATGATTCCCAATCGTGCTTCGTGGCTGACCGCGGGCGTGGCTCCGCCGCCTTTGAGTATGTTCAGCAGTTGTCCTGCCACCGCGCTGCTCTCAGCTTTGCTGATCGGCTGCGTGGGTTGAGTCGAATTTCCGCCGGCGACGCTTCGAGCGGCGTTTTTGTCAGAACTTGCCATCCCTGGTGTCCTTTGAACGCGTTTTTAACAATTCGGTCTTCAAGCGAATGAAACGTCAGAATGACCGCGATGCCACCGGGATTCATGATCTTCGGCAGGACTTCGATCAGCATCCGTTCCACATGCTGCAATTCATCATTCGTGGCAATTCGCAATGCTTGAAACACGCGAGTTGCCGGATTACGACCTCCTGATGCACGAGCAGTTCCAACTGCACCACACACACAGGATTCCAGTTCTTCCGCCGTCGTGATGAGTTGCCCCAGTCGCCGACGTCGGACAATTTCAGAAGCTATTTTCGTGGCCGCTGGCTCTTCGCCATGAGTCCGAAAAATGTCTTCCAGTTGTTTCTCGTCCAGAGTTCGCAATAACTCCGCAGCCGGTCGCCCTTCATGCGGATGAAATCGCATGTCCAGCGGACCACCTGCATCAAAGCCAAATCCACGCTGCCGATCGGAGAGTTGATCCGATGACAATCCAAGATCCAGCAGAATTCGATCGACACCAACAATATCCAGCGTCTGCAGGACGTTGAATGCTTCCGCATAACTGGATCGAACGAGCCGACAGTTTGTATTGTTTTCAGGTTGAAGTTTTTGCTCCGCGATCGCCAGCATCATGGGATCTCGATCGAGTCCAATCAACTGCCCGGTTTTGCCAAGAGCCTTGAGTATGAGTTGACTATGACCGGCCGCTCCGACCGTTCCATCAAGCACCGTGAGGCCCGGGCTGAGTTGCAGCCATTGCAGCACTTCACGAGGCATCACCGGAACGTGAACCGGACGATGATCAGCAGAAGCCATAAGTGTTTTGGAGGGATTTGGAGGGATTTGAAAGTAGGATGGGCATTCCAGCCCGTCGAAACAACGTCGGCCACGATTAGCCGACCTTCCGGTAGTTTGTAAGAAAGGAGCCAAGCCGAGCCGAGCCGAACAAAATCTATGTGGCACGACAGTGACCAAAGGAGAGACCGGTATCGTACGCGAGGGGCAACTTTAGAGAAAGATCAAATTTGCGAGAAGTCTTGATGCCGTCAGCGTTTCAGACCAACAAAAACCGGCAAACATTGCCGCTCAGAGTTGCACCCAAAAAGTACGTCAGGCTTTCCAGCCTGACACAATGTCGAACGGGTCAGCCTGGAAAGGCTGACGTACTTTAATTTGGGACTGTTCCTGACTGTCCTGAAAACGATGCTGTCGATCTACAGTTGACCGACTGGGAACAAATTCTTGCTGACGATTTGCTGGATCACATGGCTCCATATGTGCGCCTTGGGCACAAATCATCATTGCTAAAAGAGACGGCCGATCGTTCGGTGGTGGATGCGTATTCTGCAGCGTATCGCCGAATGCTGCGCACGATCTACGATAACCTTCGTCCCGCCGAGCCAGTCTTCCTGGACGGCGTGATCTGCCAGCCTTTTTACTTTGGAGACGAACCAGAGGTCGAATGGCTGGGGCCGGATTGCAAGGAGCATCTGCAGAAGCTGATTTATGACGAGGCTATTGCATCACTCCGGACGATCCGAGTCGTCCGCCTTTATCACGAAAACGTGATCTTCATTGTCAAGCCGGACCGTCTGCGTTATTGAATTTGTTCAACGGCGATTCGAGGCGCCGATGACACTCTTGTTGAATTGCAGCAACAGGGGTATTGATCGTGGCAAAGAAGAGAGACCATGCTGTAACCGGTCGAATAACAAAGGGCATCACTCCTGGGACGCTCGTTGCCAATATGAAATCGCTGGTCAGGTGGTGCTTCATTTAAACAGCTATCAAACAGCTATCTCACAGTTGTGAACACTGTCACTCTTGCTGATTTTGAATCGAAATAAGCTTCTGTTCCGCCAGCCATTCAAGGGACTGTTTTTGCCATGCGTCCCACATGGGGCCTTTGTAACCGTTCAGCCCGTGGCCGCCGGAGGGGAGTTCGAGATACTTCGACGGGATCTTTGCGGACTGCAAGGCATCGAACAGTTGCTTGCTGTTGATACTTGGGACTGGACCGTCGTCGATGGCATGCGTTAAGAACATCGGCGGAGTTTTCTCGGTGACCTGTTTTTCATTGGAGAACAAGTCCATCATTTCCTGAGACGGATTGACCCCCAGAAGATTGGTTCGTGAGCCTCCATGAGTTTTCTCGCCCATCGTGACGACTGGATAAACAAGTACTGCGAAATCAGGACGGCAACTCGGCCGATCCAGAACATCAGCAGCATCGGGATTTCCGCCATTGAAATGCGTGGCCGCCGTGGATGCTAAATGTCCTCCCGCAGAGAATCCCATAATGCCAACTTGCACGGGATTGATCTGCCACGCCTTCGCGTTCGATCGCACCATTCGAATGGCGCGCTGAGCATCCAATAACGGAACGTAGGAACGACCCGCAGGCAGTCGATATTCCAGGACGATTCCGGCGATCCCATGTGAGTTCAACCATTTGGCGATACCGTGCCCCTCAGCGCCGGTGACCAATCCACCATAGCCGCCGCCAGGGCAGATGACGACGGCCGAGCCACCAGGATTCTTCGGCAAATGTACGGTAATCTTCGCTTCGGATGATTCGAACGTACCGTCACCATTCGGTGCTTTATCAGGCCACAGTCTGACAGCAAAGGGTTCCTCGGGAAGTGGAGCTGCCGCGGTAGCATTCCCTGGCTGAACAAGCAACGTTGTCAGTACCTGAGCATAAATGCGATGACCGAAGTCATTGGGATGATTCACACCGTTTCCAGTCATATCGCAATCCTTCTTGCGTTTCAACATTTCCGTCCAGAGGGATGTCATGTCCGCCAAAGCTACACCTGGTTGCACGAGCTCCGCAAGCGCGTCGCGGTACTGTGGAAACAGATCATGCTTCAGAGTCACCCAGTCACTGTTACCGAGCATCGTAGCGACAAGAATGAACTCGGTCTCAGGCGAAGATTCGCGAGTCGCTTTGATCATCTCCGCCGTGTTGGACTTGTATTCGTCAGCCGATCGACCAGACGAATCGTTCATGCCGAATGCAAGAATGACAAGATCTGGTTTCGCTGCGACGACATCTGGCACTCGCGAAATGCCCCACGGCGTTGAAGTGCCGCCGACAGCCAGATTAGTCAGCGTGATATTTGGCGAGTATGTTTCCTTCAAATGCCGCAGCAACAGATCCTGATACGGCGGTTGATGCGGAGCCGCGTTCGCCCAGCCCGATGCATTGCAGCCAGTAGAGATGCTGTCACCAAGCAATACGATGGAAACCGCTTCTTTGTTCTGCAGTTTTTTAATGGTCCGCGGCAAGGCATTTTCATCGAACGATGGCAAAGCCGACGGCCATGCTTCAGCTTTGTGTCGATAGGTGATGCAGACCTGCATCTGATGATATTCATCGGTCGCGCCGAAGAGGATCTCGCCGTTGCCATCGCGATGAGTCAGCTTGTACGTTTGCGATCCAGCAGGACGTCGCACAGCATCCGCCGTGTAAGAAGGAATTCGCGAGTCTTTCGGAAGCGTAATTTCCCGCGAGCCTGGCATGTAGACATAATCTCGGCCGTTTTCGAATGAAATCCCGTTTGGCGTTTTCCAGTCCACTGCGCGAATCACGTTGACGATTGCTTCCACCGGAAACAGCACCTCGGCCTTCGCTTCGCCGGTTACCGGATCTTTAATGAACAGCACAGATTCACCTTCGACGGTGTCACCCAGCCAGAACGGTTTAAATACATCCGCATCATACGTCCACGAAACAGCTCCGTGGGTTTCGTCGGCATGCAACGAGGATGAAATGGTAACGCTGAAAGTAAACGCCAAAGCAAGAAAAAGAGAGTTACAGTTCATGCGGGACTTCTTTCCAAACAGCAATTGTGAATAGTCACGGGCAAGTGAATGCACACTATGCTATCGAACGATCATTCGCGAGCCGTAGTCGTCAGTCTCCGGTTGGAATTGCGACATCACGGCTACCTTAACAAGTCGGCCTACGGTACTCTTCGCCGCATGCGGCCTGTAGGTTCCGCTTGCCGAGCGGGACTTCCGCCGTAAGGCGAACCGTATGCGGGGAAACAGTTCGGCGCATCGGACGAGCGTGAACGTGAACTTAACTCACGGCGGCCTGAGTCAGATGTGGCAACTTGTTGGGTCGCTGGTCGCGGCGAGGCCGCGAAGTCCTCTCCGGCAGAGGGGACCTACTTTTGGTGCCGTTGGAAGGACTCAACCGATAGCGGGAGTCATGGGAAAAAATGATTCCCAAGGAGCTCAGCCGCCTGTTTCCTACCGGCTTCCATTCCGGTTGCGGGAAACAGACGGCTGCGGCCTTTTCAGGCCGTCCCTGAGACGAATCACAATCCCTGTTATCGTCGAAATCCGCTAAGCCCGGTAAAGCGTGCGGCAGTTTCCGACTGTAAAGAGTGTTCAGCGACTTTTCGCCGCCGGGCACCAAGAAACTCACGAATGTCGCGAGCTTTTCTGCAGCGGCTCTTCCATGAACCGCTGATCGCAATTCTCAGCGTTGTGTCGCAAACCGAATCTGTCACTGAGGCAGCGGCAGATCCAAAGCTTCCGAAGTCAAGGCATCAAACTGCGAACCATTCTGAGACAGAAACGAATCCCACCGTTCCTTGTCCCAAATTTCCACGTGGTCGTGAACACCAATTAAGACCACGTTATGTTTCAACTCAGCCATTTTGACCAGTCGATCCGGAATCCGGATTCGCGACTGCTTATCCACTTGCACGCATTCCGCCTGCGAGTAATAAAGTCTGAGAAAATTTCTTACCTGAACTCGCCCCGTTGAGACAGTTGCCATCTTTGTCGCGAAGGCTTCAAAACCACCCTTCGAAAAAACAGAAAGGCAACCCTCGTTACCCGGCGCGAGATACAACTCTTCTGAACTTTCATCGCGGAAACCGTCCCGAAGTTGTCGAGGAATGGCGAGCCGCAGCTTGTCATCCATCGTTCGTTCGTATGTTCCCGTGAGTGCCATTCAGAAGACTCAACAACCCGATGTTCCGCAGGTTTCAGCAAAAGCCCACACGGCCTCCCACTTCTCCCCACAAACCACCACTGGGCAGCAATTTAGCCGTCAAAAATCTGGCGTCAAGCGAAGCTTCTTTGTGCAACCGCTGTCAGCGGTCAAGATGGAGCCGGAAGAGCAGTCAGGCGATTGGGAAAATCGATTTTTGCAATTTTCAAAATGAGTTTCTGGCATCACTCACGACAGCCGTGCTTCGGCAAAAACCGGCGTGACACGACCTCTGGTTTCCGCGATAAGACATTCTGTAAAGTGATGGATTGATTCACCTTACATCGAATAGTTGATCTTCAAAACTATTAGCGATGCTACATCTAGCGGTTGCCGATCTACAGCAACACAACATACAGTTCTGGCTCACATTCGGATCTTCAATGCGATTTGTTTCCAGCGGAATTCCACCGGTCGCCGTCGTGAGCGAACAGGTTGTTGGTGGAACTGCCTTTGGATGCAACTCACGGTGACCGCGAAAGCCCATTGTTGTATAGAAGTCCTTCGTTGTATAAAAATAGGCAGTCCGCCACTTACAGACACAAAAGAACACCTCAGACCAGGAAATATCATGGCCAGCGGCCTGCTAATGTTACTCGACGACATCGCAACCGTATTAGACGACGTGGCTGCGCTGACAAAAGTTGCGACCAAAAAGACAGCCGGGATTCTTGGTGATGACCTGGCGCTGAACGCAGAGCAGGTCAGTGGGGTTCAGGCGAGTCGCGAGCTGCCGGTTGTCTGGGCCGTTGCGAAGGGCTCGTTCGTCAATAAATTAATACTGGTTCCGTCGGCGTTGCTGATGAGTGCCGTCGCGCAGTGGTCGATTGAGCCGCTGATGATTGCCGGCGGAACGTTTCTATGCTTCGAAGGCTGCGAAAAGCTGGCTCACGCTTTTTTGGATTCCAAGACTGATCAGCAACATCGAAAACAACACGTAGCCAACGTCGCCGATCCCGAAGTGGATTTGGTAGTGGCTGAGAAATCGAAAGTCAAAGGCGCGATTCGCACCGATTTTATTCTGTCGGC
>JBDNFT010000622.1:0-5807 GCA_041689695.1 Planctomycetaceae bacterium
AACCTACCTGCTCAACGGCGGCTTCATGATGGTGGATGACTTCTGGGGTGACGATGAATGGGATGGGCTGGAACGCGAATTGGAGCAGCTCTTTCCGGATCGTAAATGGGAAGATTTGCCGCTGGATCATCCGATCTTTCACTGCGTCTATGACTTGAAAGAACGACCACAGGTACCAGCTTTTGGCTTCGCGTATCCTCTGGGAAACGGGCAGTGGAGTTCAAATCAAGGCTACGGGACAGAAGAGGTTCATTACCGCGCGTTGTTTGACGACAACGGCCGGATGATGATGTTCATCGGACACAATACAGATCTGGGCGACGGCTGGGAACGCGAAGGCGAGAACCAGGATTACTTCCGCGAGTTCTCCGAAAAGAAAGCATACCCAATGGGCATCAATATCATCTTTTACGCCATGACACATTGAACCGGGATAACAATGAGCGACAACACAGAACTCACCCCCGATCGTGAACGTGAACTGATCGGGATTCTGCGGCAATTTCGATCGCAAATTGACGCGGAACTCTCGCGAGTCATCGTTGGTCAAAAAGATGTCGTTCGGCAACTGCTGATCTCGCTACTTGCCGGCGGCAACTGTTTAATTACGGGAGCACCGGGGCTGGCAAAGACGCTGCTCGTAAAATCGATCGCTCAGTTGTTTGATCTGAAGTTCAACCGCATCCAGTTTACTCCCGACCTGATGCCCGCCGACATCACGGGCACAGAAGTGTTGGAGGAAGACGGAGCCGGTGGTCGCGCGATGCGATTTATTCCAGGGCCAATTTTTTCCAACGTGCTTCTCGCCGACGAAATTAATCGCACGCCCCCAAAGACGCAATCCGCTCTGCTCGAAGCAATGCAGGAACATCAAGTCACCGCCGCTGGACGTCGCTACACGCTCGACGAACCGTTCTTTGTCCTCGCGACTCAAAACCCGATCGAAATGGAAGGTACGTATCCGCTGCCGGAAGCGCAACTCGACCGATTCATGTTCAACGTGTTGATTGATTACCTTCCGGAAGACGAAGAAGTTGCCGTCGTTCAACAAACGACCTCGCGCAATTTTCTGCCGATCAAGTCGCTGTTCTCAGGTGACATTGTTCGTGAGTTTCATCAAGTCGTGCAACGCGTGCCAATTGCCGACGACGTCATTCGCTACGCCGTCCGTCTCGCGGCCGCTTCGCGACCGGGTCAGAAAAGTGCTCCGGACTTTATCAATGAATTTGTCTCATGGGGCGCTGGATTGCGAGCCGGGCAATATCTGGTTCTCGGCGGCAAAGCCCAGGCATTGCTTGATGGTCGTTCGTATGTATCAACGAAAGACATTCAATCACTCGCCAAGCCCGTTCTTCGACATCGTATTCTCGCGAACTACCGCGCGGAAGCTCAGGGTATCACCGTGGATTCACTCGTAGATCGGCTGCTGGCCGTTGTGGAACATCCAAAGAATGAAGCCGTGGCCTAATTGCGGAAGTGATAAGTGGTAAGTGAAATTAACAATCTAAAATCAAAAATCAAAAATGCCCGTTCCCTTCGCCAGCCTGACCATTGGAAACCCTGACTGGATGATTCCAGCCCTGGTGGTCGCAATCATTGGCATCCTGCTCGCGTTGATTCTCAATCGGCAACGCCTTGCCCAATCACCACTCGGCCCCATCTTGCGGATCGTCGGCTGGGTGCTGCTCTGTCTCTGCCTCATGAATCCACTCTGGAGCAGTTCTCGCCCGCGATCCGGAGCAAACGTGGTCGCCGTCGTCGCTGATATCAGCCGCAGCCATCTCGTCACAACTGGCACTGCCAAAGAAACGCGAGCCGACGCATTCCTCGCCGCACTGAAAGACGGCGAAAAATCAGAACCCATCGGCTGGCTGACTCAACTCAGCCAGGACTTCGAATTGCGACGCTATACCGTCGGCGATCGACTGCAGCAAATCGACAATTTTGAACCTGTCGAATTCAACGGCACGGCTTCTGGTCTGCAAACTGCCATGCGACAACTCAAACTTCGCTATGAAGGACAACCGCTCGCTGGCATTATTTTACTCTCTGACGGCATCGCTACCGACGCCACGGGTTCTCTCGAAGAACTGGCTGGCATGCCGCCCGTGTTTCCGATTTTTCCGCCCGACGATGTATCACTCCCCGACGTTGCAATCGGCACATACTCCGTCACACAAACAGCATTCGACGACGCCCCCGTTACCATTCAAGTCCAACCTGCGGCCGTCAACGTAACATCCGGCCAGATCGCCGTCACGTTGTTCGACGCGGAAAGCACTCCTATCGAAACACAAACCCGCGACGTCAACGATCCGTCGCCGCTCAAGTTTCGTCATCGCCCTACCCAGGGCGGGACCGTCTTTTACACGCTGAAAGCGGCACTCAAAGACGCCGCCGGAACCGACGTCGAAACAGAAGCCACCAGTGTCAACAATGAACAACTGATCGCTGTCGAACGCAGCACAATGCCGCGTAGAATTCTGTACGTCTCTGGTCGCCCCAACTGGGAATTCAAATTCCTGCGACGCGCAGTCGAAACCGATTCGCAGTTGCAAATGGTTGGCTTGATCCGCATCGCTCGCAAGGAAGCGAAGTTTGATTTTCGAGGCCGCGAAGGTGAATCTTCGAATTCGCTGTTCCGTGGTTTCGATCAGGCTGATCCGGAAACCGCGGAAGAATACGATGAGCCGGTGCTTGTACGAGTCGGCACGAAAGACGACGAAGAACTTCGGGGCGGGTTTCCCGAAAAACCAGAAGACCTTTTCCAATACGACGCTATTGTTCTGGATGATATCGAAGCCGATTTTTTCCTCGCCGATCAAATGAAGCTGATCTACGACTTCGTTTCACGCCGAGGCGGTGGCCTGATGATGTTGGGTGGCCAGGAATCGTTTCGTCAGGGAGACTACGACCGTACTCCGATTGGCGAAATGCTGCCAATTGACCTGAGCCGCGAAATGGAGTCGCCTGAATCCGGCGTGCGTTTGACGCTGACTCGCGATGGCTGGCTGCAGCCATGGGTGCGTTTAAGATCCGATGAGATCGCTGAAGAAGAACGCTTGAGTTCGATGCCTGATTTTCTGACTCTGAACTCTGCCGCCTTCGTGCGCCCCGGTGCGGTTGTGATGGCCGAGGTTCAGGATGCCCAAGAAAATCGCTGGCCCGCTCTTGTCGTGCAGCGCTTTGGCAAAGGCCGCACGGCCGCGCTATGCGTTGGCGATTTCTGGCGTTGGCGTTTGAGAGAAGGACTTCGTAAGTTGCATGGTCTCGACGGACCAGCGAAGAATGTCGATCTCGACAACGGTGCGAATGTTAAAGGTGGGGCGGCGAGTGACGATCTCGCGGACCACGCCCGCGCCAGTCGCCAGATGATGCGCTGGCTGGTGGCTGATGTGCCCAAGCGAATGGACGTTGTTGTCAATCAGGATTCGGCGCTTGGAACAGGCTCAGTCAAGTTAACGGCGTTCGTGCGAGGTACAGATTTCGAGGCCCGTGAAAATGCCGACGTCAAGTTTTCAGTCGTCGGGCCTGATGGTCAGACATTTGAGCTCAGCGGCGAACCATCAGATACTGTTGCTGGCCTGTTTGAATCTTCAATCGTCGCCAGTCAGCCTGGCGCATGGGAGGTGTCTGTCAGCGCCAAGGTCTCCGATGACACCGCCGCGCCACCACTTGTTGCCGCGACGGGCTGGGCAAGTCAACCCGATCAGAAAGAAATGAAATCAGTGCAGGTCGATCATTCATTCCTTGAGCAATTGGCAACGATCACAGGTGGCAGAACGGTGCCGTTGAGCAGTCTGAAAAGTTTTGTCGGCACATTACCTCAGAGCAACGCGCCGCTTGTCGAAATCTGGTCCTGGCCGATCTGGCATTCGTGGTGGATTTTTCTCGCTGCCATTGCTTGCCTGGCCGCCGACTGGACTTTGCGACGACGAAGGGGCCTTCCATGATTGTCACTCCTTCCTGTGAGCGGTGGGCGTCAGCCCTCCGGTACAGCATTATAACTCGTTCCGAGGCTCCAGCCTTGGAACGCATTGCTCCGGAGGCTCCTGCCTCCACGCGCAATCCCGGAAGCATGGAGCCCCCATCACTGCGTTTTCCGAGGCTGGAGTCACCAAATGAGGGCATCCATTCAAACCACCTGAAGTCTGCGTCGCTCGGCAAATGGCCGACGACAGCGATTCGGTGTCTCGGTCTTCTGACCTGTTTGGCGATTCTCGTTTGCTCATGCTCAATCGCAAACGCACAACCCCCTGCCCCGCCCACGAAAACTCCAGCCGTTGCCCCGGCCGTCAGGCAGCACCTCATCCTCATCGTCGGAGCCTCCGGAACAGATGAGTACAAAGAAACATTCCTAACATGGGCCACGCGCTGGCCAGACGCTGCTAAACGCGCTGAGGCCGATTGCACGTTCATCGGCGACGCGGAGTCAACGGCGAAGGATCTCGAAAAACTGACTACGTCCCTCGGCGAAATGATTTCCGTGGAAACTAACGAACCGCTCTGGATCGTTTTCATTGGCCACGGTACATTCGACGGACGTACCGCCAGCCTCAATCTGAATGGTCCAGATGTCTCGGCGGAGAAGATGGCCGAACTGTTACGGCCCGCCAAACGCCCAATTGCATTCGTCGCCTGTGCGTCATGTACATCACCATTTATCAACGCCCTATCCGCACCCAATCGCATCATTATCAGCGCAACAAAGGACGGCAATCAAATCCAATACTCGCGTTTCGGTGACGCAATGTCGCAGGCTATCGGTGGCCTGGATGCTGACATCAATCGAGACGGCCAGACATCGCTGCTGGAAGCATGGCTGTTCGCTTCTCGCCGCACGGCTGAGTTTTATGCCACGGAAGGCCGCCTCGCGACTGAACATGCCTTGATTGATGACAACGGCGATACTAAAGGCACTCGCGCGGAAGTTTACGACGGAGAACGCTTGAAACTCGGCATCGAAAACGCTGAGCAGCTTGATGGTGCTCAAGCAGCTCGCTGGAATTTCATTCGCAGCGAAGAAGAGCGACGATTGTCACCTGAGCAACGCCAAACCCGCGACGCTCTTGAGCAGAGACTCGACGATTTGAGACTAAGGAAAGTAAATATCACCGAAGCCGAGTACTTGACGGAGTTGGAGTCAATCCTTGTTCCTATTGCGGAACTTTACGAGTCTCTTGACTAGGGCATCTCACTCGGTGAGTAGCTTAGATCACCGGGTGAGTGGAAAAAATAAGCCCTGTACGAAATGCGTACAGGACTTGTGCAATTCACCGGATGTCGGAACTTGATGAGTTGGATTACCGAACACGTGAAGCTTCGGTTTCCTTTGGCCCTGACTTGTCTGCCTTGGCATTCTCTCGAACGTTACCTTCGGCTGCTAACATCAGGTATTGGCCTTCCTGAATATTCTGAGGAGCGAAATAGTATTCAACGCTCAGGATACCGCGAGTGCTTTTGGAAGCCAGTGCCTGCCAGCTCATGTTGTCAGTGCGAGTCCAGATTGCGGCCTGAGCCGAATGCTGATTCGCTTTGCCCATGCCAACCATGCGGATGAGTTCACCAAGGACTTCGTCTTTTGTGTATTCTTCGACGGGCATAAATTTATAGTCCAGTCGAGGCGACGGATCATGCTTCCCGTGATTCAGGCAGGCTGAAATGTAAGGAACTCGGACGGTGCGTTCTGGTGGAATCGAGAAGAAGCCGCCACCACCGCCGCCGCCCATGCCACCCATTCCTCCACCGCCCATGCCGCCCATTCCTCCTCCGCCCATTCCTCCCACACCACCGCCGCCCATCCCCCC
>JBDNFT010000623.1:0-2775 GCA_041689695.1 Planctomycetaceae bacterium
CGCATTATTCCTTCGTGACTCCTCTGCGCTCTCTGCGCCCTCCTGTTTCAAATGCGATTTGTGTTTTAATAGTCTTGCCATACAAGGAATTCATTGATTCGTGGTAGTCCTGTACCTCAGTTGTTTGTGCCACGCAAAACCCTGCGCAACAATTCTCGTGTGATCAAAAAACAACCGCAATTCCCAATTTTCAACAGCCCAGCAGTAGGGTGTGTGAAGCGCAGCGAAACACACCACAACGGCATTCGTCGCGATTCCAAACCCGGGTCTGAAACATCTGTTCTCAGTCTCAAACACATCGCAACGGCCGGAGTTTTGAGTTTGTGACGTATATTCAAAACTCGTGCAAGTCATTCACTTGCGGCAGTATTTGAGTTTTGATAATTCTCACTCCAGCTTTGAGTATCCCAATCGTCGGGGAGGTGCGTTACCTCAAACTGAGTTGGGGATACTGGAATGTTCGGCACTAAAGTCTACTGCATCAAGTTTGGTCGATCGTATACGATATCGGACGTACTGGACGCACGCGGAGCGTGACTTCGGGCGACGACCGCCATCAGAAAAATCCGCGTGTTACCTGTGATTTGCCGCAGCTCAGCTGCGAATAATACTCACGATGGACACGAATCAATTTACAAACCTGTTGCAGCGGCATTCTGGCCTAATCTACAAAGTGGCCCATGCCTATTGCCAGAATGCAGCGGACCGAGACGATGTGGTCCAGGAAATCGCGTTGCAGTTGTGGCGTTGTCGCGACCGGTATGACGCTCGTTTCAAGGAAACGACATGGATTTACCGCATCGCGATCAACGTTGCCATCTCGTTCCACCGTCGCCACCGCCGGCACCTCAAGGGACGTGTATCGGTTGAAGGGTCTGCGATCACAATTGCGGCACCTGCCGCTGAGCCCGGCGGTGATGTCGAACGATTGATGCAATGCATTCACGAATTGAGTGAACTCGACAAGGCGTTCGTCTTGCTTTTACTTGACGGGCAATCGCACGACTCCATCGCGGAAGTGCTTGGCATCTCCGTGTCCAACGTGGGCACGAAACTCTTACGGATCAAGAACAAACTGCGCGTCGCGTTCGACCAGCGCGCGTACTCAAACCAAACGGAGCCCCCTCATGCAAATCGATGACTTGAAACAACTGTGGACCGCCCACGGCGCGAATCTGGAGCGAAGTCTCGCAATCAACGAGCGCTTGCTGCGGGAGGCGCTGTTGCGCAACGTGCGCTCGGCCTTTATTCCGTTCCAAGTGTGGCGGACTGTTGAAGTGGTCATCGGCATCGCGATCATTGTGGCTTCGACGGCCGTCCTCGCCGACCATGTCAACGATCCTCTTTACATGATTGTGGCAGGAGGATTGGCCGTGCTCACTGCTGGGGTGACCGGGCTGTGCGCTTACGGTTTGGTGAAGAGCTGCAGGGTCGATTACGCGGCCTCGGTTACGACGCTTCAGCGCAACATCGAGCAGATCCGGCTCGCGGATTTCCGGGCGTTCAAATGGGCCTTGCTGTTGGGGATCGTCGCATGGTTGCCCGTCGCTTTGATCCTGTTCGAAGCGCTGACCGGATTCGATGCGCTGGCCCGCGTCGGCCTGGCGTGGCTGAGTGCTAATGTCATCTTCGGGCTGATCTGCCTGGGCGTCGGGCAGGCATTCTCGCGGCGGTACCTCGAACGCGCCGACCTGAGACCTTGGGCACGTACGCTACTCGAGGCACTGTCGGATCGCTCGGTGCAATCGGCGACCGAACACTTGACGGAACTCGCGAGCTTCGAACGCACCATGTGATTCCTGTTTCCAATGAATGCCGATAAAATTGGCGAACTCGGACGGTTGCCGAACAAAGATCGGGATAGGGACCCGGATTGCTCCGAGGCCCCTCCCACACCACCCGGCGTGCGGGTCCGCACCGGGCGGTTCATCTCCGTGCAGTGAGCTTCTGCCAGATTGTGAATAGATTCGCCAGCCCCTGTCCCTTGAGATACTCGAGCGACAGTGCCTCATGCACCGCCTGACTCGAAGACATTACCCACGGGCCTTTGCTGCTGACACCATGGGTCACCGCTTCATCTTTGCGGATGCCGAGTTTCAGTAGATTCTGAATCCGAGTGCGGACGCGACGCCATTGCTTCCAGTAACAAGACCGGATGCGGCGACGGACCCATTGGTCCAGACCCGCGAAATACGTCTTGATCGGCACCAGACAGAAGTAGCCAACCCAGCCCTGAAAGTAACGTCTAAGTTCTGTGAAGCGATGCGACATCGATACGCCGCGGTTGCGGCGAGTGATCTCACGAACGCGATCTTTGAACTTCTTCGAGTTCTTCGGGCTCACTCGAATCTGACCGCCGTAGCCTTCAAAGGCAAAGCCCAGGAATTCCACTCCGGCAGTTTTGCAGATACGGCTCTTGTCGTGGATCAACAATCTTCTCCATTAACAAAACTGAAGCATGCTCCAGGGTTTTCGTCATCATGGCCGCTGGCTCCGATTGATCTCGCTGAGACTCCACAGGGCACGGTGAAGCCTTCTGGTGTCGACTCTCGTTGAGACGCGCGAACTGGCTTCTGTGTGTTGTGGACGGATCAAGGTCATGACGGGAAACTCCCTGATAAGAAATGTTCGGTCCTTCGAGCGACGACTGGAGTGTCGCCGCACTACTACGAACTCTGCTGACTTCTGCGCGCCCGCACTGAGTTGCCTCAGCCGGTCCGCTGTTCGAGCAAGCTCTACTCACGGATACGCTTGCAGATCTCCCCAAATAAGAAC
>JBDNFT010000624.1:0-1624 GCA_041689695.1 Planctomycetaceae bacterium
ATTTTCCACAAAATCGACCAGACCGGGAACTGCTGGATTCAGGTCGATTTCGACATCGATATTTCGGTTATTTTTGCCTTTCAAAACTCGGGTTGTCGCATTTTTGCCGGAATGCTAAATTCCCGGCGGAACTTGCGGGCGTGGCAACATCAGACCGTTCATGGATTGAGCGGAGGCCCGTTTTTCACCACGGATGGCGATGATTATGACACGCGAATGTTCAAGTACGGCTGATGCGATTACTGGCGTCCTGTTAGCGGGAGATGCCGTAGAAAATTTTTCACCGCAGCCACTCAATGCGACTGCGGGTACGCATCTGAACTTTACAATATGGCACTTGCAGTTCCCTTCAAATTAAAAATTGAAAACTTATGCTTATGGAAATCCGCGATACTGACTTTGACGAAATGGTGCTGAGCTCTGATCGGCCTGTGCTGTTGGATTTCTGCGCTTCGTGGTGTCCGCTATGCAAGATGATGCAGCCGATGGTGGGTCGACTGGCGACGAAAGTCGGCGATTGGGCCGACGTCTATTCCGTGAACATCGATCGCAGCCCTGGGCTCGCCAGGCAGTATCAGGTCAGTGGAGTCCCCACGTTCATCGCGTTTGCCGGTGGTCAGCCGATTGAGCGAAAAACCGGAGCCCTGACGGAAGGGCAGATGTTGGAGCTGCTGAATCTGGCAAAAGGTGCCATGCCAACTGTCGAAGATTCAGTTCTCCAAAGTTCTGAAGAAGCCGGTCATCCTGACCGGCCTTACATCACGATCGTCTCCGGTCTGCCACGTTCCGGCAGATCCATGATGATGCGCATGCTGGCGGCTGGCGGCATATCGGCACTCACTGATGAACTGCGGACACCCGACGACGACAATCCGAACGGATATTACGAATTCGAAGACGTCACGAGCATGGAAGGTAATGCTGAATGGCTCGACGACTCTCAGGGTTTTTCAGTCAAGATGGCTTACAGTTTGTTGATGCACCTGCCAGCAGATCGCGACTATCGCATCGTCTTTATGCGCCGTGATGTCAGTGAGATCATGCGATCGCAAAAGCAGATGCTCCAACGTAACGGCATCGAAAGCGATGCCCCGAACGTCACGATGATAGCGGTGTTCGAGCGCGAGTTGCAGGAATTCTACGCATGGCTCCCGTCGCAGACTCATTTGAACCTGATCAACGTCAGCTATAACGAACTACTGTGCCGTCCCGAAACGACAGTGGACCTGATTAACCGCCACTTCGAGCAATCTCTCAACGTTGCCGCAATGACTGCTCTTGTGGACCCCACGCTCTATCGACACCGTGCCGCATAATGTGGTTGCAACTCAGATTGCGATTCGCCCGACAATTCCGTGCTCCTCGAAATTCTCCGCGACCTTTGCATCGATCACGATCGGCAGGCTCCCTAAATGAAAACCAAGGCTGTTGAAGAGAATTCAATTCGTAAATTGCCGATGCAAATAGACTCAGCCCATTTTCCAGACCCCTGAGCCATGCCCAAACCCTCCACATTGATCTCCGATGCCTTCGGCACACTTGTTGTGCGAATGATTGGCATCGCGCTGATGTTTGTATCGACAACTGTTAGCGCTCGACTGCTTGGTCCTGCGGAATACGGTGC
>JBDNFT010000625.1:0-2712 GCA_041689695.1 Planctomycetaceae bacterium
ATCAATTGGAGTGGCACGGCAATCACGACTGGTAGCGGAATTTTCGCGATCGTTTGACCTGACGGAGGAGCCGTATGACGTAGTTCGTCACGTACGGATCTGTGCGGGGGGCGGTCAGCAATGACCGTCCCTACCGCGATGCCCCAATCGTCTGAGAAAAGACAGTCCCGATCACTTCCGCGCGTCCTTTGTAAGTCCAGACAAAAACCGCTCCATGATGCACGCGCGGCGTTCCTACTCGAGCAGTATTCAACCAGTTGAACACAGGCTTGGACTGAAGTTCCAGAGTGGTTCCGGATGCTGGCTGCTGCACCACGTAACTGCCTGCATGCTCATAATAGATCCGGATGAGCTTCGCAGTTCTGACCGCTTCTTCATCTTTCTCTTTCGCCGCATCCTGCGCGAATACGACCGACGATGCGAGCATGGCACAAACGATGACTCTGGCCGCAGTGGTCTTCATGTTCTGGCCTCCTGAGATTTCATGTACGGTGAAGTCTCTGGTTCGAAACTTGACTGTTACAGACGTTATGTCTACATTTGTGAGCCGGAGTCGTCAATGCTTAAACCAAACAAGTTGCCGTTTGCCACTATAGCTGCTCGAGCCCACTTTGAGAACGCGCTGATCATCCGAACTCGACCTCTGTAAGAACAGGTTGAGACCAGGGATGCCGCCTTGAGTTTGAAGTGCAGCAGGGGTCTGAAATCTTGAATTGAATTTCACATATATTGAAAGGAAGAAAATGTTTATTGCAACTCAGATCTACTTTCGTTTATTCGCGATTGGATTTACAGCGACAGCGTTCTGCACTTCGCTAAGTATGTATTGCCTTGCAGATGATGAAAAGCCTGCGGCCGACAAGACAGCGGTCGGTGATTCCGAAACGAAGACCGACGAAGAATCCGACGAAGACAGCAAGAAGGCAAGTCTGGCTCAGATCGCCATTCGTGGATTAGCCGAACAGTGTGTGTTTGAGCCTGCAATAGAAGCAGGTAAGGAGTCCACTCCGTTCAAGCTGCGAAGTGAACCTCTATTGCGTTACGGTGATCCGACACGCGATATCGGTAATTCCGCGGTGTGGGTTTGGTTGGATCAGGATGTTCCGGCAATGTTTCAGAAGATCGAAGTCAACGTCCATCAGGGATCGAACGACAAGTGGACATGGTGCTTTGCGAACGGAAGTTCGGAAAAGGTGAAATGCGGCTGGCCACAAGTCAAGCGGCAGGCAGTCGAAGCTGACTTTGTGCCTCTGAAACCAGTGCCCGGCAATCCGGAAGTCAAAGCGAATTCCGGTGCGCTGGCATTGACCGTCCAGGCAACATCAAATAGGAATGGTGTCACTCGTGGTTCGGATCATTCAGCGGGCTTCCTGAGGCTCATATGGGGAAGGGTGATCTGATCGGCGACAGGGTGTTTTTGCGCCGTCCAGATCACAGTCTTGTCCAGGCTCATTTCAAGTCCGCCCGAGGTCGCTCGAACACAGGCATATTCCCAGCGCCGAGTGGTGCCATCGTCAAAGGCTTCCAGCACAAGAATGATCTCAGGGTCGGTGCCTGAAACAAACGCCATCAGTGAACCGTCAATCACATGGTCGCTTCGCTTCTGGTCGGCCGGGATTTCGTAACGAAAGAGTGGACGCGGTAGAAGTCGCAATTCTTCGCGGTCGGTGTCATCGGATCGCCAACCAGTCATCACTCCTGAAAAGCGAGCGGCAAGGATCTTCATTTCCCGCTGGCGCAGCACAGGCGTAGCGCTTGGCGACATGGCCTCCGGAACAGGACGAAACTGAATGCCGGCTTCTTGAGGAGCCCACGCGATCGCATCATCATCCATGGCTCGAAGCGTCCGACCGCGAGACAGTGAATCCATTTCATGGACGAGGTTTTCCTGCCACGGATAAATGCTGGCCACTGCTTCCGGTCGCTGACCGTCGGTCCAGATGACCATCATAGCTTCGCCATCCTGACCGCGAGTGACATTTCGCCATCGCATGACGGGGCGAGACTTCAACACGAGTGAAGATTCCGGGCCACTTCGAAGTTCGTACCAGTCGACGGCATTTTCGATAAGGTCGCTTAGACGAGCAGTCTCTTCGGTTGCTGAGAGTGGCTTTGACGATGGCTTTGTTGATGAATCATCGGTCGATTGAATGGAAATCGTTTGTTGAAATGCAACAGCCGGGTGTGTGACCGTCGCGAACACAAGAAGTATCCAGATTCGTTTCATAGTGTACCTTGTCGATGTTTTCCGGGCGAATGACCAGAATGGAGGTCTACCATTGATGTGAAAATAAATGTCGTGAGTCGCGAGTGTATCAGCCGCCGAGCGCTAACTCCCGGTTTTCAAGGAACCGGACGCTAGCGCGTGGCGGCTGATGAGACAAAAATATCTTGCTCCTTGCTAAGCCCTGCTACTTTGCGAACTCCGTCAGCAGGATTCGCGATGACGCCATGCCGTCACGGCCATCGGTCAGAGTTTGACGTTGACGATTCTTTGGCAATCCGCCTTGTTCCTCGGACAGAAAATGCATCTGAAGCTCAGTGCCGCGGCCATCGCCGTTGTCGTCTAACAATCCATGTTCGGTCGCGATGAGTGTCTCGTCGGAATATCGAGTCGCCACGTTCTGATTCAGAGCAATATAGAATTCGAACAGGGAAAATTTCTTATCCTTGTTGAGATCCCATTCTGGATTGGGGTCCTCAGAAATCAGA
>JBDNFT010000626.1:0-6206 GCA_041689695.1 Planctomycetaceae bacterium
ATACCTTTCGATCATTTCGAAACGTGTTTTCCGAGGCCAATTACTGGCGCAGCGGCGGACGGTGCAGATGGGGTCGGGGATTGAGTTCTCGGATCATCGTGAATACAACAGCGGCGACGATTTGCGGTATCTCGACTGGAACATTTACGCTCGCCACGGCGATTTGTTGCTGAAGCGATTTCAGGAAGAGCAGGATCTGCACGTCTACCTGATGCTTGATTGTTCCCGAAGCATGTCGTTTGGCAGTCCGCCGAAGTTTGATCTGGCCAGACATCTGGTCGCCGCACTGGCCTACATCGCGCTGGCGGATCTTGATCGCGTTGCCATTATCGCGTATGCCAACGGTGTGTTTGCGGAAGTGCCCGTGACGCGCGGGAAGGCTCGTATTCTTCCGATCATGAAGTTTCTGGAAGACCTGCCAACGTCTGGTGATGGTACAAATCTGGAAAAGGCAGTGCAGGGAGTATTGCATCGCGGAGCCAGAACGGGCTTGGCAGTTGTCGTGAGTGACTTATTCGACGAACATGGATTTCAACGTGGTCTCGACCAGCTGCGTTACCGTCGATTTGACGCGCATGTGATTCAATTGCATGATCCGAAAGAAGCCGATCCTGCGTTGTTGGGTGATGCCGAGCTTGTGGATGTGGAATCGGAATCTGTTCGCAAGGTGACTGTGACGGAACGCAATTTGAAAAAGTACAAACAGTTGTTTACGGAACACCAGACGGCGGTACGCGACTATTGCCATACGTACAATCTTGGGTGTACTCAATCACCGTCGGTGATTCGTTTTGATGATTTGGTGATGAGAATGATGAGAGAATCTGGTGTGGGCCGGTGAAGTTGGTCCCGCCTGCCGGGCGGGACCAGGAATACGCGTTCCAGGGCTCCAGCCCTGGAACAAGAACAACTACTTTGAACGATTCATTATCCTATGTCTTTCGCCCTTCCAATCGCATTCACTCTTGCAGCCATCGCGCTGCCGATTGTGGCGTTGTACATCTTGAAGGTGCGACTGCGGCGAGTACCCGTTTCGACGAATCTCTTCTGGAAGCAAATCTACGAAGAGAAACCGCCGCGATCAATCTGGCAGCACTTTAGGCATTTGATTTCGTTGCTGCTACAGCTTTTGTTGCTGCTGTCGATTGTGCTCGCGATCGCTGATCCGTATTTTTCCTGGCAAGTCCTGCAAGCACGGCGGCTGGTTTTGGTGATTGACAATTCTGCCAGCATGAGGGCCAGCGATGTGGCGCCATCGCGGCTTGAAGCGGCGAAGTCGGCAGCACAGCAGATTGTCGATGGGCTGCGGTTCCGCGATGAAGTTGCGATTGTGCTTGCCGGCAGCACGCCGGAAGTCATCGTTGGCATGTCGGGCCACGCGCCGACGTTGAGAAATGCGATCAATGGAATCACGTTCTCTGATAATCCGACTCAACTCTCGTCAGCGATTGAACTGGGACGTGAACTTGTCGGTCAGCATCCGCACGGACAGTTCATTGTCATGACCGATGGAGCTATCGAAGCAGACGAACTCTCCCGGCGAGCGGGGGATGTGAATCCCCTGGTACATGACGCTGCTGAGGAGCCCATAAAAGACGCAGAAAACAACCGAGGGACTGACGTCCCCCGCTCCCCGGAGATCACGCCGGAGCTTTCCGTTGAATACCGTATCTTTGCTACGGACGCTGCCAACATCGGCATCACTCAGTTGCAGGCCCGCCGAAGCTTGATTGATCCTCTTGGCTACGAAATTCTGGCGTCCGTTCGCAATGCATCTGCGAATCCAGTTTCGTGTCGGCTTGAATTATCGCTTGACGATATCCCTGTTGATGTGATTCCATTGAACCTGAAGCCTGAGGAACTGTGGACTCGATCAATTGAAAAAACGTCGCTCGAAGGCGGTCGTTTGCGTGGAGTTCTGACGCAGATTCATTCTGGCACACAAGTTGAAACAGGCACAGAAACTGAAGCCAGCGCAAAACCCGACGTCGCCGCTGCAAGCGTTCTGGATTACCTTGAAACCGACAACACCGCCTGGGCATTGTTGCCAGGCCGAAAGACTCAGCGCGTATTGATCGTTTCGCAGGGAAATCTGTTTCTGCGGAAAGTGTTCGAAGCCAATCCGCTCGTGGAAGTCACCGTTCGCAAAGATTTTCCAGACGCCTGGCCAATAGATTCCATCATCGTATTGCATGGAAATCTGCCACCAGTGCTGCCGCCTGGGAATGTATTTGTTGTTGATCCGGCTGGAAGTTGCGACCTCTGGGAACTGGGCGAAACGATGGAAACTCCCATCGTCACTGAACAGGACAAGACGTCGCCGTTGATGAATCATATTCGTCTGGACAATGTCATGATGCCGGAAGCGAAGCAATTGCAATTCAAGACGCCGCCCCATTCACTCGCAAAAACACTGTCCGGTGAATTTGTGTATGCGGAAGTCAAACGAGCCAACGGAAAGTGTCTGGTCCTGAACGTCAATTTAGATCGCGGTGACTTGGCGTTCCGCACAGCCTTTCCAATCATGGTAGCAAATTCGCTTGGCTGGTTTTCCGGCTCGACAGGGGAATTGAAGCAGTCATTTCCGACCGGGACAGTGACGACAGTGTTACTTGATGATACTACAAACAGTGGCGATGAATTTGAGCTGGCCTCGCCGGACGGGACGAGTTCGCCGATTGTCGTTATGAGAACCGGAACTGCAACGATTGAGAATCCATCCGCAACTGCGGATGTCGCAGATTTCTCGTCTATTTCAGCCACGATCGGGCCGCTGACTCAAGTCGGCGTCTGGTCGATTAAATCCACTCAAGTGTTGGCAGAAGTCGCGGTCAACCTTGCAAACGCACGCGAAACGGATCTGCGACCTTTGAAGGAATTTTTTGAGTCCCCTCAAACGCAAGTCACAACGGCCGGTTGGTTCAGTCGGCCGTTTTGGTTTTATCTGATTCTGCTGGCGTGCATCCTGTCAGCCGTGGAATGGTTCCTGTATCAGCGGAGATTGATTTCGTAATGTTGCCATTCGAATTCACTCGCCCAATGCTGCTGATCCTGATCGTTCCATTTGCGATCGTGCTGGGAATTTGGTTTGTTCGCAGTTTGAGCGACTTTCCCAAGCCGCAGCGGATTTGGTCATTGGTCACGAGATCGCTTATCGGCCTGCTGCTGATCCTCGCGCTTGCTGGACTGACATGGCTGCACCGAACTCATGAACAATTTGTGCTGTTTGTGGTCGATCAAAGCCTGAGTGTCGGTGAGAACGCCGAAGTCGCTGCGAATGATTTCCTCAGGGGCGCTGCCGAGAAAAAAGGATCTAACCGAATCGCCTATATGCCATTTGCTGCGTCGATCGGAAACGTGCAGGACGAACCTGTCCTGTTTGGCCCGACGCCATCAATCCTTGGGAAACCTAATGCAACAGCGGATCCTGCTGTACCGGGAACTCTGCAACCTGCAGAAATCAATGCGAAACGTGACGGCACGAATCTGGCCGCTGCTATCGAAGCCGCCGCTGGTTACATGCCACCAGGATACGTGCCACGAATCGTTGTGCTGACCGATGGTAATCAGACGGATGGAAATGCCATCGCGGCTGCGTCGCGAAGTCGCGTACCGATCACGACCATTCCGCTGCCCACTCGTACGGAACCGGAAGTTCAGGTCTCCGAAGTCAACGTGCCGGCCGAAGTTCGTGAAGGTGAACCATTTTTCGTCGATGTGACCATTCACTCCAACCACGACGACGAGGGTTTGGTTGAGGTGTATCGAGGTGATCACAAAGTGATCAGTGAAACTCGCCCTTTGAAGACTGGCGAGAACAAGTTTCGTTTTCAGCAGTCCATTGAACGCGACCGCATGGCGGCCTTTAAAGTGCGTCTGTCGGGCTTGAAGAACGACACGCTGCTCGACAACAACGCTGATTCTGGCCTCGTATATGCCGCAGGAAAACCGAGAGTCCTGATCATTGAAAGTGATCCAAATCTCATTCGCGAACTCGCGTACGCTTTGGAGGATGAAGGAATTCAAGTCGATGTGCGTCCGCCGCAGGGCATGCCGGATACGCTCGCCGGACTTCAGAATTACGAATTGCTGATGCTGTCAAATGTTCCGGCGACAGCGTTGTCTCAACAGCAGATGGAGATTGCCCGCACGTACGTTCAGGAACTCGGTGGCGGTTTCATCATGCTGGGCGGCGAGCAATCGTTTGGGCTGGGCGGATACTACAAGAGCACGCTGGAAGAAATTTTGCCCGTGCGCAGCGACTTTGAAAAGGAAAAAGAAAAGCCGTCACTCGGCATGGTGATCGTGATTGACCGTTCTGGTTCCATGGACGGCGATCCGCTGGAGATGGCAAAAACAGCAGCACGCTCGGCGGTTGAACTTCTGGGCAACCGCGATCAAGTCGCCGTGTTGGCGTTCGATGACCAAACGTATGTCATAAGTGAAATGCAGTCGGCCAGCAATAAGGGCAAAGTCAGCGACGAAATCGCTCGCATTGAATCCGGCGGTGGCACCAGCATGTATCCATCGATGGAGATGGCATTTGAGATCCTGAATTCGACCTCGGCGAAGTTGAAACACGTCATCATGCTCACAGACGGCGTTTCGAACTCGGGCGACTTCGAAGGCATGGCGCAGCAAATGGTGTCCGCAAAGATGACAGTCTCGACGGTCGCTCTTGGTGGTGCCGATACCGAACTTCTGGAATCCATCGCGCGAGTCGGCAAGGGGCGGTATTACCTTGCAGAAGATCCGTCGCAAGTGCCACAGATTTTTGCCAAGGAAACTGTCACAGCCAGCAAGTCGGCCATCGACGAACAGCCCTTCGTTCCACAAGTCGTCCGCGCGACACATGCGTTAAAAGAGATCGACATGGAGGCTGCTCCGTTTTTACTTGGATACGTCATGACGCGTCCAAAGCCAACCAGCGAAGTCATCCTTGCCACAGAAAAAGGCGATCCGTTGCTGGCTTGGTGGCGGTATGGCCTGGGAATGACGGCAGCGTTCACTTCCGATGCCAAAAGCCGTTGGGCCGCCGAATGGTTAACATGGCCGGGCTATGGAAAATTCTGGACGCAAGTCGTACGTCAAACAATGCGAAAGAGTGACACACGCGGCATTCAGGTTGCGGTTTCACGTGATGGGAAGCTGGCCGAAATCTCCGTGGATGCCGTCAATGAAATCGGGCAGTTTCTGAACAACTCAGAAGTTGAACTCACTGTGATCAATCCGCAGTTGCGTCGCGAAAAATCGCTGATGAAGCAAACGGCCCCCGGCCGTTACGACGCTGATTTCACTACATTGCAATCTGGTGCTTACAATATGGAGATTGCTTTAAAGCAAGGTGACCAGGTTGTCTATCGCCAATCGCGTGGATTGATTGTCGGCTACAGCGATGAATTACGCATCCAGCCGACAAATGAAGCACTGCTTCAGGAGGTGGCCAGTATTTCCGGAGGTCAGTTCAATCCCGCTCCGGAAAAAATCTTTGAACGCACCACAGAATGGGCGACTCGACCAACACCACTCTGGCCATGGCTGCTCACCGTGGCAGCATTTTGCCTTGTGATCGACGTCGCCCTGCGAAGAATCGACGTTGCCTTGCACTTGCCAATGCGTAAATCGCGGGCGTAGTTTGTCACTCACCCACACTCACACACGGCTACGCCAAACGGAAATATTCAAGACACTCTCGCTGCGTCTGCATCCATGCTGCGGCAGAGATCGCAATGCGTTTTTGGGTCAACATTCATGAACACTGAGAACCCCTTCCAGGCTCCTAGTTTCAATGCCGATCGTACGTGGCCTACGATCCATCGCAGTTGCAGAACGTTACTTCGTGCTTTGTTGCTTTCTCCATTCCTCGTCGGTGTCCTGCTCCAATTAGGTGTTTCTGAACCACTGACACCTGGAGTGCGGTCCAGCTTTGGCGTTCCACTATGCCTAACAATCGATCACCACCGAATGGCTTCTCCAAGCATTGTATTTCACTTCCAACCCGCATTTGTAAACTGTGCGATGATAGCTATCGGTGCAATTGCTTTGGCGTTGATCATGAGAAATCGCAATTTGTCGAATCATCGTAAGCGTCCGGGGAACCCATTTGTTCGGGCCGCGTTCAGTTGCCCACAGCGTCCGCTGGGCGGAGGTCAGCGGCTGCGAGTTTCTCGCGGCGTTTTTGGCGATCGTCGCGTTTGCGGTTGGCC